>NZ_JBIDBS010000003.1:389153-444988 GCF_043204165.1 Streptomyces sp. NPDC047982
GCCCCCCGCCCGCCCCCCCCGCCCCCGCGCCCCGCCCCCCCCCCCCCCCCCCCCCCCCCCCCCCCCCCCCCCCCCCCCCCCCCCCCCCCCCCCCCCCGGGGGCGGTGATGGTTCTCCCGGGTGGTCATGGGGCGGGATCACCCGGGGCAAGTGGCCAGCGGGAACGAGGCTGTCCGTTCCCTCCCGTGCCCGTCCCGCACACGACCCAAGAGGTGCGATGCCGGCTCTGACGAGCGTCGAGGCGCGGGAACTGTTCGCCGCGGCGCGTGTCGCGCGCCTGGCGACGGCCGACACGGCGGCTCGCCCGCATCTGGTGCCGGTGGTGTTCGCCCTGGACGGTGATGCGGTGGTGCTGGCCGTGGACCACAAGCCGAAGCGGACGACGCGGTTGAAACGCTTGGCGAACATCACGGCCAACCCGTCGGTCTGCCTCCTCGCCGATCACTACGAGGACGACTGGGACCGCCTGTGGTGGGTCCGGGGTGACGGGGAAGCCCGTGTGCTCCCGCCGCCGGACCGGTCCGCCGAGGCGGCCCGGCGCGTCGGGGTGCTCGCGGCGAAGTACCCCCAGTACGCGGGTCGGCCGCCCGAGGGCCCCGTGATCGTGGTGGCGGCCATGCGCTGGAGCGGGTGGCGCGCTTCGTGGCGATGAGTGGTGCCGCGTGTAGGTGCCGGGCGGCCCGGAATTCCGGCCGTCAGGGCTCCGGTGGGCTGTCGTCGGCGGGGACGACAGCCGGAAGCTGCGCCCGGGAGGCGACGTTCAGCTTGGGGTACGCCTTGTAGAGGTGGTGACCGACCGTCCGGGGGCTGAGGAAGAGCCGGGCCGCGATGTCCCGGTTGGACAGTCCGCGGGCGGCCATGCGCACGATCTGCGACTCCTGAGGGGTCAGGCTGGACAGGGCGCCGACGGGGCGCCGGTCCGGGGCCGAGGTGCCGGTGGCGCCCAGCTCGGTACGGGCCCGGCGGGCCCAGGGCTCGGCGCCCAGTCGGTCGAACGCGCGCTGCGCGGACCGCAGTTGCACGCCGGCTTCTGCTTTGCGCCGGTCGCGCCGCAGCCATTCCCCGTACACCAGCCGGGTGCGTGCCTCCTCGTACGGCCGGGGCGCCCGCTCGTGCAGTTCCAGGGCCGCCGAGTAGTACTTCTCGGCTTCCTCGCCGGTGGACAGCAGCGCCTGACAGCGCATCACCAATGCGTCGACAACCGGCTGCTGTGCCCAGCGGGCCCAGTTGCTCAGGCGGGTGAAGGCGCGCTTCGCGGCGTGTGTCTCACCTGCTCGTACCGCGGCTTCGACCAGGTCGGGGATACTGCGCGTGGAGTGGGCCAGATAGCGCTCCGGGCCTTCGGCGAGCGCTTCGAGGTGGGGCAGTGCCTCCGCAGCCCGCCCGTCGCCGAGCGCGAGCAGGCCCAGGGCCCAGTGCGCGCCGCCGATGTTGGGCGCCGGAGTGCCGTCGAGTGCCCCCGCGGCGAGAGCACGGCAACGTTCCCCGTCTCCCGCGGCGGCGGCCATGACGGCGAGGACGGCGTTCAGCTGTCCGGTCCATTGGGTCTGTCCGGTGTCGTGGGCCAGGCGCAGTGCCTCACTGGCGCTGTCGAGCGCGGCGCGGGGCCGGCCCAGGGCGAACTGCGCCGCGGTGAGATAGCTCAGTGCGGGCGGGAGCCAGCCGATTCTGCCGTGTTCTCGGCCCAGGGACACGAGCGTGGAGGCGAGCTCGTACAGCTCCTCGTCCTGCGCTCCAGCCAGCATGGCGGCGCTGACCAGGACGAGGCCGCGTGGTTCGTCGGCCAGGGCGCCCTGAGCGTCGCGGACGACCTCGGCGAAGGACGGCGCGGTCTCGCTCCGGTCCTCCCAGACCGACACCAGCCGTTGCAGCAGTGTCGCGACCGGCGCCAGCGGGTCCCCGGACGGAATGGGGCAGGCGGCCACCTGCCGGGCGGTCCTGGGGCGTACGCCGCCATCCTCGATGAACCAGGCGATGTGCACTGCCTCAAGGGTCATCGTGAGTGCTTGGCGCGGATCGTGGTCGGCGGCGAGCGCCGCTCCTTCGACCATGTGGACGTTGGCGTCGCGAAGGGCGCCCCTGCCGAAGTCCGCGGCCGCCCGGACCTGGAGCAACCGGGCTCTGAGAGAGGGGTCGTCGGCATGCGTCAGTGCCTGTTCCGCCAGGCCGCGTGCCTGGTCGAAGTCGCCGGCCTCCGCGGCCGTCGCAGCCGCGACGGCAAGCCGGCGGGTGCGTCTGCCCAAATCCGGGGTGAGCCGGGCGGCGTACGCCTGTGCCGCCGCCGCGGCGGCGTAGCCGCCCCGGGCCCGGGCCCGTTCGGCGGCGGCCTGCAGGCCCGCGGCTGCCGTTTCGTCCTGACCGTGCGTCGCGGCAGCCAGGTGCCAGGCGTGGCGGTCCGCCAGGTCGGAGCCCCTCGCACCGGGACCGGTGGCTCCGGTCTCGGCCGCTTGGGGGCCGCCGGCCAGCGCGTCGGCGAGTGCGCGGTGTGCGGTGAGCCGTTCGCCGTACGACGCCCGCCGGTATGCGGCGGCCCGTACCAGCGGGTGCCGGAACACGATGCTCTGTCCGGCCACCCGGACGAGCTCGGCCCGTTCGGCGGGCGCGAAGTCGGCGGGGCCGGCGCCCAGCGGCGCGGCGGCGCGCACCACGAGGTGCAGGTCTCCGTGGTGTTCGGCCGCGGCGAGGAGCAGCAGGGTTCGGGTGGCGGCGGGCAATGCGTCCACCTGGCCGCCGAAGGTGTGCCGCAGCCGGTCGGTGAGCGGCAGCGCGCCCTCGGGCGCTCCGGCGAGCGACTGCCCGTCCGCGGTCTCGCGCGCCATGGCAGTGGGGAGTTCGAGCAGCGCCAGCGGGTTGCCGTGCGCGGCGGCCAGGACGCGGTCGCGCAGCGCGGCGGGCAGCCCTTGCCCACTGTGGTCCAGCAGCCGGGCCGCGTCCTGGGGTGCCAGGGCATCGAGGTGGAGCTCCTCAAGTCCCTGACCGGGAAACACGTCCCGGCTACCGCGCGCGGCGAAGAGCATCACGATGCCCTCGGCACGCATGCGCCGCGCGGCGAACATCAGCGCTTCGGCGGTGCCGCGGTCCAGCCACTGGGCATCGTCCACCACACACAGCAGCGGGCCCTGCTCGGCCAGTTCGGACAGCAGGGACAGTACGGCCAAGCCCACGAACAGCGGCTCCACCGGCTCCTCGGGCGCGGTCAGGCCGAAGGCCCCCAGCAACGCACGGCGTTGCGGACCGGGCAGGGTCTGCGCCTTTCCCAGAACGGGGTGGAGCAGCAGGTGCAGGCCGGCGAACGGCAATTCGGCCTCGGCCTCGATCCCCTGACCGCGGAGCACCCGCACACCGGCGGCCAGCGAGACCGCGTGGTTCAGGAGCGCCGTCTTGCCGATGCCGGGTTCACCGCGCACGACCAGGGCCGCGCTGGCGCCCCGGGTGGCGGCAGCGAGCACCCCTTCGAGCCTGACCTGCTCGTTCTGCCGCCCGTACAACATGCGCGGACCCTATCGCGCCCTCCGGCCGAGGTGACCACCAGGAGCAATTACCTAAGTCCTGACCGATTCCCCGGCCTCCGGGCCCGCATACCGTCGTGATCACGAGACCGGGCCCGGCTCTCAGCACAGCGGAACGAACGAAAAGGGGATCACCATGATCGCGAGTCGGCGGGGACGACGTCCGGGAGCGGCGAAGGCACGGACCGTGGCATTCACGGCGGCGCTCGTCACCGTGGCGTCCCTCGGCACGGCCACCGCCGGTCCGTCGGAGTCGACCACCGTGACATCGGGGGGCGTCGAGTGCGCCGAGGCCCGCGACAAGCTCGACCGGTTGGAGGGCCGACTCACCCCGAACGGCTGCGCATTCCTCAAGCGGCAGATCGCCTTCGGGGAGACACCGACCGGGACGCCGCCGAGCCCCGGCGACTTCGGCCACCCGAGGATCTCCGCGTACCTGGACATCTTCGACCCGGAGGCGACCTTGTGGGAAGCGGGCGGCCCGCCGCAACGGGGCCACACCTCGATCGGGACCTCGATCATCGGGTCGCTGCGGCTCGTTCCCGACCTGCGCTACCGGGGCACCGATGTGGTGGCCGACGGCGCGGTGATGATGTTCGGTCAGTGGAACGAGGTCACGGTCAAGGGGCACAAGGTCGCCTACCCCCAGATCGCCCGCAACCTGCTGTCCGACGACGGGAAGACCATCCAGGCCCGGCGCTACTACGACCGTTGCACGGTGTACCGGCCGGCTGCCCCCGAGCTGCGGAACCTGTTCGAAGGGGTCGTCGACGAGGGGCGGGGGGCCGGCACGGCGCCGGAGCGGTTCCGGGCCGACGAGATCACGGACCGGCTGGCGGCGTGGAACGGTGAGGACATCGCCGCACTGACAGGCCGGATGGGGAACGCGCGGCTGACCGGCCCCGGACTGTCCGCGCCGCTGGCCACCCCCGCGGGCAAGTCCGCCTATCTCAAACGCCTCTTCGACCACGCCGACGTCAGGCTGAAGGCGGGCCAGGTCGCGTTCGGGCGGACCACGACCTACGTGGAGTGGCACGGCACGGTGAGCAGCGTCAAGGGCGAGAAGGTGCCCTTCGGGATCATCGAACGGTTCGGCGCCGGAGGAGAGTGGGAGCTGTATTTCGACACGCTGCCGCTGATAGCCGACAAGGACGAGATCGATGCACTGTTCCAGAGGCTGAGCAAGCCCTGAGCAAGCCCTGAGCAAGCCCTGAGCCGGCTGGGCCCGTTATCGCACGGCCCTCGTCCGGCCGGATTCGGGCCGTGCGGCGCTCCGGTGGGTGCGATGCCGAGGCGGAGGGGTGCCCGCACACGGCGCGCCCTCCCGCACCGGCACCGTCACGTGCCGGACACGCATCGGGAGACCCGGGTCGGTGTCCGGACCCACCGTGGCGCCGTCGGCGGACGGGGAGCCTCCCGCCCATGGCGACGTTCATGTGGCCCCCGGTGGTACACGCGCCGTCCACGTACCAGCGCACCTCGGCGCCGGGCGTCGACCGGTCGCACGGTTCCTTCCCGCACCGGACCGAGGAGGACGGGGCGGCGAGGGGCGTCGAGGGGGCGAGAACGGGCGGGTACGGGGCAGGGCGTGAAGCGGAGCTGCGGGCGCGCTTAAGAAATCCTCGATGGACCTCGGGCGCGGGGTGCGGCAGATTTTCCCCGGGACGGCGCAGGATGGTGCACGGCAGCCGATCGACGCGCTGCCATGCCGTCCCTCATCTACGTCCCCGGGCCCGCGGATTCCCCCACGAATGCGCCGGTCCGGGGAACTCGACGTCGTACAGCGCAGGGAGCCACCGCCGTGAAGGCACTCGTGAAGCAGAAGGCCGAGCCGGGACTCTGGCTGATGGACGTGCCGGAGCCGGAGATCGGCCCCTCGGACGTGCTGATCAAGGTGCTCCGCACCGGCATCTGCGGTACCGACCTGCACATCCGGAACTACGACGGCTGGGCCCAGCAGGCCGTCCGCACCCCCCTCGTCCTCGGTCACGAGTTCGTCGGCGAGGTCGCTCGGACCGGTGCCGACGTCGTCGACATCGAGGTCGGTGACCTGGTCAGCGGCGAGGGCCACCTGGTGTGTGGGAAGTGCCGCAACTGCCTGGCCGGACGCCGTCACCTGTGCCGCTCCACCGTCGGGCTCGGCGTCGGCCGGGACGGGGCGTTCGCGGAGTACGTGGCCCTGCCCGCGTCCAACGTCTGGGTGCACCGGGTCCCCGTCGACCTGGACGTGGCCGCGATCTTCGACCCGTTCGGCAACGCCGTGCACACCGCGCTGTCGTTCCCGCTGGTCGGCGAGGACGTGCTGATCACCGGCGCCGGGCCGATCGGCATCATGGCCGCCGCCGTCGCCAGGCACGCGGGCGCCCGCAACGTCGTCATCACCGACGTCAGCGAGGCCCGCCTGGAGCTGGCCAGGAAGGTCGGCGTCAGCCTGGCCCTGAACGTCGCCGAGGAGACCATCGCGGACGGGCAGCGGCGGCTCGGCCTGCGCGAGGGCTTCGACATCGGCCTGGAGATGTCCGGGCGTCCCGAGGCGATGCGCGACATGATCGCGAACATGACGCACGGCGGCCGGATCGCCATGCTCGGACTGCCGTCCGAGGAGTTCCCCGTCGACTGGGCCCACGTCGTCACGTCCATGATCACCATCAAGGGCATCTACGGCCGTGAGATGTACGAGACCTGGTACGCCATGTCCGTGCTGCTGGAGGGCGGCCTCGACCTCGCCCCCGTGATCACCGGTCGGTACGGGTTCCAGGACTTCGAGGCGGCCTTCGACGACGCGGCGAGCGGCCGGGGCGGCAAGATCATCCTCGACTGGGCGTCCTGATCGGCCTCCCGCTTCCCGTCCCCTCGAAGCCACCCGACGTTCGGCGCCCGGCGCCCGGCGCCCGACGCCCGACACCCCACGCCCGTACACGGCGAACCCTCGCGACCAGCTGGGAGACACCCCTCATGTTCGACTCCGTACGCGACGACCTGCGCACCACCCTCGACGAGATCCGGGCCGCCGGGCTGCACAAGCCCGAGCGTGTGATCGGCACCCCGCAGTCGGCGAGCGTCGCCGTCACCGCGGGCGGCCGCCCCGGCGAGGTGCTCAACTTCTGCGCCAACAACTATCTCGGCCTCGCCGACCACCCCGACGTGGTCGCCGCCGCACACGAGGCCCTGGACCGCTGGGGCTACGGCATGGCCTCGGTCCGCTTCATCTGCGGCACCCAGGAGGTCCACAAGGAGCTGGAGCGGCGGCTCTCCGCGTTCCTCGGTCAGGAGGACACGATCCTCTACTCCTCCTGCTTCGATGCCAACGGCGGCGTCTTCGAGACCCTCCTCGGCCCGGAGGACGCGGTCATCTCCGACGCCCTCAACCACGCCTCCATCATCGACGGCATCCGCCTCTCCAAGGCCAGGCGGTTCCGCTACGCCAACCGCGACATGGCGGACCTGGAGACCCAGCTCAAGGAGGCGTCCGGGGCCCGACGCCGCCTCATCGTCACGGACGGCGTCTTCTCCATGGACGGGTACGTCGCCCCGCTGCGCGAGATCTGCGACCTCGCCGAGCGCCACGACGCCATGGTCATGGTCGACGACTCGCACGCCGTCGGTTTCGTCGGCCCCGGCGGCCGGGGCACGCCCGAGCTGCACGACGTGATGGACCGCGTCGACATCATCACCGGCACCCTGGGCAAGGCCCTGGGCGGCGCGTCCGGAGGCTACGTCGCGGCGCGCGCCGAGATCGTCGCGCTGCTGCGCCAGCGCTCCCGCCCGTACCTCTTCTCCAACTCCCTCGCCCCGGTCATCGCGGCGGCCTCGCTCAAGGTCCTCGACCTGCTGGAGGGCGCCGACGACCTGCGCGAACGGCTCGCCGCCAACACCAAGCTCTTCCGTACCCGGATGACCGAGGAGGGCTTCGACGTCCTGCCCGGCGACCACGCCATCGCCCCCGTCATGATCGGGGACGCGGCGAAGGCGGGCCGGATGGCGGAACTGCTCCTGGAGCGCGGGGTGTACGTGATCGGGTTCTCGTACCCCGTCGTCCCGCAGGGCGCCGCCCGCATCCGGGTCCAGCTCTCGGCCGCGCACTCCACCGAGGACGTGAACCGGGCCGTGGACGCGTTCGTCGACGCGCGGACCGCGCTGGGGGGAGCAGGGGAGTAGTCCCCGCTTCCCGGAGCCGGGAACTTCCTCCCCGGAGTCAGGACCTCGCTTCTCCCGGAGTCAGGACCTTCTTCGTGACCTGGGACAATGAGGAACATGATCGATGCACGGCGGCTGCGCATTCTCCGTGCGGTGGCGGACCACCGCACGGTGACCGCCGCAGCCGCCGCGCTGTACCTCACCCCCTCGGCGGTCTCCCAGCAACTGGCCGCGCTGGAGCAGGAGACCGGGCACCGCCTCGTCGAACGCAACGCGCGCGGCGCCCGGCTCACCCCCGCCGGGGACATCCTGCTGACCCACGCCAACGCGGTGCTGGCCCAGCTGGAGCGGGCCGAGGCCGAACTGGCCGCCTACAGCACGGGGGACGCCGGCACGGTCACGGTCGCCGCGTTCGCCACCGGCATCGGCCTGGTCCTCGCCCCGGCGATCGCCGGACTGGCCCGCACCGCACCCGGCATCCGGGTCCGCGTCCAGGACGCCGAGGGCGACGCGAGCGTGCCGATGGTGCTGGACCGGCAGGTGGACGTGGCGGTCGCCGTCGAGTACCGGGGTGCGCCCGGTGAGGACGACCGCCGGCTGACCCGGGTGGCGCTCTATTCGGAACCCTTCGACACTGTGCTGCCGGTGGACCACCGGCTGGCCGGGCAGGACGCGGTGTCGATCGCGGACCTGGAGAAGGATCCGTGGATCGGGCCGTACCCCGGCAACCCCTGCCATGACGTGGTGGTCCTGTCCTGCGAGTTCGCCGGATTCCAGCCGAGGATGGAGCACTCCTCGGACGACTTCCGGGCCGTCGTCGCCCTGGCCGGCGCGGGCGCCGGGGTGGCGCTGGTGCCGCGCTCGGCCCTGCGGGGGATGGAACTGACGGGCGTGGTGGTACGGCCCGTGCGGGGCAGCGCGCCCACCCGCCGCGTCTTCGCCGCGGTACGGCACGGAGCGGAGGGACACCCGCTGATCGCACCGGTCCTCGACGCGCTGGTGGCCGCCGCGGCACGGGAGGCGTCCCTGCCACCGACCACGAAGCCGTGACGCGCGGGCATGTGCCTGACGCATGGCCCTCACCGCCCTCCGGACGAGCCGCGGCGCATCGTCCCCAGACCGGCCGCCACCACCACGGCCAGCGCCAGCGCCCCGTACCTCTGCGGGGACAGATACGGCAGCGAACCGGTCATCGACACCGCGAACGCCACCAGGGGCACCGCCGCGACCAGCGTGCCGATCGCCAGACCGGCCACCGCGACCAGACCCGTCTCCAGGACCAGCATCCGCCGCACCTGGCGGCGGCCCGCGCCGACCATCCGCAGCAGCCGGAACTCCGGGCCTCGGCCCACCGTGATCAGGGACAGCGTGCTGATCACCGCGAGCAGCGCGAAGCCGCCGATCACGCCGACCCCGATGACGATCAGGGCGTCGCCCTGGTCCGAGGACGCCGGGGCGATCCGTACGTCGTCCGCCGTCGCGGCCCGGACCCGTACACCCGCGTACGGGGCGAGCGCGCGTCGCACCGCGGCGGCCGATTCGGCACCGCCGTCCGCCGTGCGGACCAGGATCCGCAGGCCGCGCGGGGACCCGACATGACCGGTCAGGGCCTCGCGCGGCAGCATGAACTCGCCGAGCCCCACAAACCGTTCGTACAGCGCCACCACGCGGAGGCGCGCTTTCGTGCCGTCGCCGAGGCGGAGCGCCACCGTGTCGCCGGTGCCGACGCCCAGATCGGCCGCCCGGTCCCGGCCGACCGCGATCGTGTCCCGGCCGGTGAGGTCCGCGAGGTCACCGGACGTGACGCGGGGATCGAGCGTGCCGGCCAGTTGACTCGCCGTCACCCCCAGTACGGGGAGCCGCTCCAGCACCGGATCGCCCAGCTCACGGCGGGCGAGGACGACTCCGGAGCGCAGTACGCCGGTCGCGGCCGTCACACCGGGGGCCTCGCGCACCGCACGGGCCGCGCCCTCCGGCAGCCCGGCGGCCGGGCCCGTCACCACCAGGTCCGCCCGCAGTGCGGCGGCGGCCTGCCGGTCGGCCGCCCGCTCCAGCGTCGAGCCCGCCGACAGCTGGACGCAGACGAACGCGACGACCAGCACGATCGGGGTGATCGCCGCGCCGAGGCGCCGATGGTGCGCGCATGCCGACCTGGCGGCCAGAAAGCCGGAGACCCCGCCGAGCACCCGCACCGGCCCGCCGAGCACCCGCAACGCCACCCGGGCGATCCACGGACCCAGGAGCGCCACGGCGATGATCAACGAGGTCGCGGCGCCCGACGCGGCGACCGCGGCGGCCTGCCCGCCCTGTGCCGTCGCCGCACCGGCCGAGCCGACCCCGGCGACGGCCAGCACCGCACCGGCGACCGTCCGCACCCGGCCCGGTTCGCTCGACTCCGGCGCACCGGCGGCGCCCAGTGCCGCGGCGGGCCGCAGCCCGGTGATGGACCTGGCCGCGAGCATCGACACCGGCCGCGCCAGGAGCGTGACGAGGCCCGCCGCCGCGGCGCCCGCCGCGCACGGCAGCCACACCGGCACGGGAAGCGGCAACGCGTCCGTGGTCAGCAGCGACCGCATGAACAACCCCAGCGGTACGGCTCCGACCCCGCCCAGCACCGACGCCGCACCGGCCACCCGGCTCACCTCGCGCCCGACGGCAGACCTCAGCTGACGCGGTGTCGCCCCGACCGCGCGCAGCAGCGCCAGTTCGCCCGAACGCTGGTGGACCGCCTGGGAGATGGCGGTCGCGATCACCAGCAGCGCCACCATGAGGACCGTCGCCGCGACGGAGGCCAGCAGCGGCAGCAACTCCCCGCGCGCGCCGAGCGCGTCGACGTACTCGGCCTGCCCGCGCTCCGGTCCCGTGAGGACCCGGACGGCACGGTCGCCGTGGACGCGGTCCGCCAGCGCGGCGTCCAGCGACGCGCTCAGCGCCTCCACCGGCACACCCCGCTCGGCGACGACGCCGACGGCGTCGACCGTGCCGGGGTGCCCGGCCAGGGCGGTGAGCCGTCGTTCGGTGAAGAAGACGGCGGGGGCGCCCCCGCCCCGGTGCGAGGACTCGGCGACGCCGCTGACCGTGTACGGACGTGGCGTGCCGTCGACGTTCACCGTCACCCGGCCGCCGGGTCCGCTGCCGGTCGCGGCGGCCAGGGCACGGTCGACGACCACCTCGTCCGGGGCGCCCGGTGCGCGACCGCCGCTCAGCCGGTACGGGGTGAGCGCGGCGGACACCCAGGACCGTCCCACGGCCGGGACCGCGTTCCGCGCCCCGCCGTCACCGGTCCGGGAGCCCACGGCCACCGGTACCGAATCGTCCGCGACGGCCTTCGCGACGCCCTCGGCGGTGGCCACCCTCGCCACCACCGAACGGTCGAGACGCACCCGCTCCGGCAGATACGTCTCGACGGTCCTCGGCTCGCTGCCCCAGGGCTTCGCCGTGTACGTCACCCGCTGGTCGGCCACGACGACCGCGTCCGCCCCGGCGTACCGCTCCACCGGCGGCGCGGCCAACAGGAGCGAACCGAGGACGAGGGCGAACGCGCCGATCAGCGCGACCGCGGCCGCCGTCGCCGCGAACACCGCGGCCCAGGCCCCGCGATGGGTCCGCAGCGAGCGCCGGGCGAGGAACGCCGAAGCCCTGCGCACCCGGGAGGGCACGTCCCCGCTCCTTGCTCCGGACCCGTTCCCGGACTCACCCCCGCTCCCTGCTCCGGACCTGCTCCCGGACCCGGGCTCGCTCCCGCTCCCGGGTGCGGCCCCGTTCCGTGCGTCCTCGGGGCCGGGTACGGGGAAGGCGCCCGTACCCGGCCTCCTCCTCGTGTGCGTATTCACCGCAGCCGGCCGCCGTCCATCGTCAGGACGGTGTCCGCCCAGCTCGCCGCCTCGGGATCGTGGGTGACCATGACGACCGTGCGCCCCTCGGCCCGGACCGCGTCCCGCAACAGCCCGAGCACCAGCCGCGCCGACTCCGGGTCCAGGGAGGCCGTCGGCTCGTCCGCGAAGATCACTTCGGGCGTGGTCACCAGCGCCCGGGCCACCGCGACCCGCTGCTGCTGACCGCCCGAGAGGGTCGAGGGCCCCTGCCCGCCCCGGCCCGCCAGGCCGACCCGGGCCAGCAGATCACGGCCGCGGGCCAGCACCCGCTCGTCCGCCGGACCGGCGCCCGCCAGCACCAGCGGCAGCACCACGTTCTCCACGATGTTCAGCGACGGCACCAGGTTCAGGGCGTGCGACTGGAACACGAAACCGATCCGGTCCCGGCGCAGCCGGGTCAACGCGGCCTCGGACAACGAGCCGAGATCGGTCCCCCCGACCCGTACCGTCCCCGAGGTCGGGCGGTCCAGGCCCGCCGCGCACTGCAGGAACGTGCTCTTCCCCGACCCCGAGGGCCCCACCACCGCGGTGAAGCTCCCGGCCGGGACCGTACAGCTCACCGCGTCGAGCGCGAGCGTCTCCCGGCCGCCGCGCCGCCCATGGCGCCGGGTCACCGACTCCAGGCTCAGCGCGGTCGCCCGAACCCCCGCGACCGTTGTGACCGTATCCACCCTCGATCCCACCGTTACCTCTTTCATTCCTCTGCTGACCTGCGTAAACGCTAGGAGGAGCGGGGATCGCGGGACGAGGGCGCGCACACCCGGACCGGGGTGGAGCCCGCTACACCAGGAGCCCGGGGGAGACCACCACTCCGGGGGCGGGCGGCGCCCCGTAACGTGGTGCGCCATGAGCACCACTCCCGCCCCGCTGACGATCGCCGTCCGGCGTTCCTGGGACGCCTCGCGCCACCTGCTCATCGGCATGGGGACGGCTTTGGTCTGCTACGTCGGCACCTTCCTGGTGGTGGCCGTCCTGTTGTTCGCGGCGGTGCTCATCGGGCTGCCCGCCCTGCCCGAGGCGGTGAAGCCGCTGCGCGCGCTGGTGGAGTTCGAGCGCCGCAGGGCGGCGGAGAGGCTCGGCGTGCCGTACGCACCGGCGCCCTGGCCGCCTCCGGACGGTGGTGAACTCTCCGAACGGGTACGGCGCGTCCTCAACGATCCGACGGTCTGGCGCGCCGCGCGCTGGATGCCGTTCCACGCGCTCGCGGGGAACGGCCTCGGATGTCTCGCGATGGTGCTGTGGCCGGTCGGGCTCCTCGTCGACGGGGTCGTGCTGCCGGTCCAGCACCGGCTGGACCGGCGGAGGGCGGACGAGTGGGGGACGCCGCCGCCGGTGCGCCACGGCTGGGCGCTGCGCTGGCACGGGGTCCTCGCCGACCTGTCGGCGAGCTGGTCGCGGTCCCTGCTCACGCCCTCGCCGTCAGCCGTCCTCGCCGGCCGGATCGACCAGCTGACCGAGAGCCGGACCGGGGCGATCGAGGCGCACGGTGCCGAACTGCGCCGCATCGAACGGGACCTGCACGACGGGGCCCAGGCCAGGATCGTCGCCCTGTCGATGCGTATCGGCCTCGCCAAACAGCTCCTCGACAGCGACCCGCCCGCCGCGCGCCGACGGCTCGACGAGGCCCAGGACGGGGCGGAGGAGGCCCTGGCGGAACTGCGGCACGTGGTGCGCGGCATCCACCCGCCGGTGCTGACGGACCGTGGACTCGCGGGCGCGGTAAGGGCGTTGGCCGCCGACGTCGGCGTGCCCGTCAGCACGGACGTGGACGGTGTGGACGACGGGCGACGGCTTCCGGCCGCGATCGAGGCCGCCGCGTACTTCGTGGTCGCCGAGGCCCTCACCAACATCGGCAAGCACAGCGGTGCCACCGCCGCGACCGTGCGGATCGACCGGGTCCCCGGCACCCTGCGGGTGGCCGTCGGCGACGATGGTCGCGGCGGCGCGGACGAACGCGCCGGCAGCGGGCTGGTCGGCATCAGACGGCGGATCGCCGCCCTCGACGGCACCACCCGCATCAGCAGCCCCACCGGGGGGCCGACGGAGATCGAAGTGGAGCTGCCGTGCGGATCGTGATCGCGGAGGACAACGCGCTGTTGCGGGAGGGCCTGATTCTGCTGCTCACCAGCTCGGGCCACGAGGTGGTGGCGGACGCGGCGACCGGCCCCGAGGTGCTGCCCGCCCTGCTTGAGCATCGCCCGGACGCCGCCGTGCTCGACGTACGGCTCCCGCCCACCTTCCGCGACGAGGGGCTGCGCGCCGCGCTCGCCGCCCGTGAACAGCTCCCCGGCCTGCCGATCCTGGTCCTGTCGCAGTACGTCGAGGAGACGTACGCCGCCGAGCTGCTCGCCCGGGGTGCCCAGGGCATCGGCTATCTGCTGAAGGACCGGGTGGGTCGTGTCGACCAGTTCCTCCAGGCGCTCGAACGGGTCGCGGGTGGCGGTACGGCACTCGATCCGGAGGTCGTGACGCAGCTGCTGACCCGCAAGTCGTCGGCCGAGCCCCTGCGCACCCTCACCCCGCGTGAGCGCCAGGTCCTGGAACTGATGGCACAGGGCAAGGCGAACGGCACCATCGCCGACGAACTGGTGGTGACCGAACGGGCCGTGAGCAAGCACATCGGGTCGATCTTCCTCAAGCTCGGTCTGGAAGCGGACGACGGCACGGTGCACCGGCGGGTGCTCGCGGTGCTGGCCTACCTGGAGGGCAGGGGCGCACGCTGACCCCGCCCCCGTGACCGGGCAGCGCCGCACGGGTGCGGCGTGGGCGCCCGCTACCTGCCGGCGGGCGCGATCCGCTGCTCGCGGGGCGAACGCGCCACGGGCACCATGGTCACCGCCTCGGGAGCATGCGGGGACTGCGGCAGCAGGGCGATGCGATGGGCGGCGCCGCGCCGCGTGTCGCGGCAGGGCGCCGCTGCGGGTGTCCCCGCGGGCCGCGCTCGCGTCGACCCGGTGGGTAGGGGCAGGATGCGTACGCCGTGTCATGTCTCGTCTCGACGTTCCGCGCCCGCCAGGAGGTACGTATGTCCAGCCCGAACCAGCCCGTGCCCTTCACCGCCGACGACTACCGGGCCCGGATGGCGCGCGCGGCCGACGCCGCCGCCGAGGCGGGGCTCGCGGGGGTGCTGGTCGCCCCCGGCCCCGACCTCGTCCACCTCACCGGCTACCAGCCCGTGAACACCGAACGTCTCACGCTCCTCGTCCTCACTCCCGGTCAGGACCCCGTCCTCGTCGTCCCGACCCTGGAGGCCCCGGATGCGGCGAAGGCCGTCGGCGGACCGGCCCTCACGCTGCGGGACTGGACCGACGGCAAGGACCCGTACGCCGTCGCCGCCCCGCTCCTCCAGGACCGGGGGCGGTACGGGATCAGCGACAACGCCTGGGCCATGCATCTGCTCGGACTCCGGCACGCGCTCCCGGACACCTCGTACGTCTCCCTCACCGAGGCCCTGCCGATGCTCCGCGCGGTCAAGGACGCCTCCGAGCTGGAGCGCCTCGCGGCTGCCGGGGCCGCCGCCGACGCCACGTACGAGGAGATCCTCAAGGTGCGGTTCTCGGGGCGCAGGGAGACCGACATCGCCGCCGAACTGGCCGACCTGCTCAAGCGGTTCGGGCACTCCCAGGTCGACTTCACCGTCGTCGGATCCGGACCCAACGGCGCCAACCCGCATCACGAGGCGGGCGACCGCACCATCGAACCGGGCGACATGGTGGTGCTCGACTTCGGCGGTCTCAAGCACGGCTACGGCTCCGACACCTCCCGTACGGTGCATGTCGGCGAACCCACCGCCGAGGAGCAGCGGGTCCACGACATCGTGCGGCAGGCGCAGGAGGCGGGCTGCGCCGCGGTCCGGCCCGGGGTCGCCTGCCAGGAGATCGACCGGGCCGCCCGCGCCGTCATCACCGAGTTCGGCTACGGCGAGCGTTTCATCCACCGCACCGGCCACGGAATCGGCGTCACCACCCACGAACCGCCGTACATGATCGAAGGCGAGGAACGGCCGTTGGTGCCCGGGATGTGCTTCTCGGTGGAGCCGGGCATCTACCTGCCGGGCCGGTTCGGCGTACGGATCGAGGACATCGTGACCGTGACCGAGGACGGCGGCCGACGCCTCAACAACACGGCGCGCGAACTGGCGATCGTCGAGTAGCCGCGACCCGGGCGCGCGCGGACGCTGCGGCGCGCACCCGTGGTGACGGCGTGCGTGCCTTTACGGCCACGGCCACTGGGACTGCCACGGCCACCGCCACGTGTGCGTGCCCCGACCGGCCACCTGTGCGCGCCCGAGGAATCGCCGCTTCGTGGGGTCCTCCCGTGCCATTCCCGCCGGGAGCGTACGAGCTGAAGCACCCTGCGCGGCAAGGGAGTCGACCGAGCATCGTCAGTGGAGCGCCAACGGCGTCTCAGTCATCGGCCAGCACCACGCACGACTCCGGCGGCAGACGCAGCAGCCCGTCGCTCCCGGGTGCCTCGACGGGCTCCCACGCGGCCACCACCCGGCCGGTGTCGCCTCCGCGCCGCCCGTCGCCCAGCGGGATCGTGGCCGCCCTTCCGTCGAGGTTGACCGCGATCCGCAGATCGCCCCGCCGGTACGCCAGCCAGCGCGCGCGCTCGTCGAAGGCGGTGTGCACCGACGCCAGATCGGGGTCGGCCAGGTCGGGCAACGCGCCGCGCAGCGCGATCAGTTGCCGGTACCAGGCCAGCAGGCGGGCGTGCGGCTCCCGGTCCGGTTCGCTCCAGTCCAGGCAGGAGCGGTCACGGGTGGCCGGGTCCTGCGGATCGGGGACGTCGTCCGCCGCCCAGCCGTGTGCGGCGAACTCGCGTCGTCTGCCGGTGCGGACCGCCTCGGCGAGCGCCGGATCCGTGTGGTCGGTGAAGTACTGCCAGGGAGTGCGGGCGCCCCATTCCTCGCCCATGAACAGCATCGGGGTGAACGGACCGGTCAGCACGAGCGCGGCGGCGCAGGCCAGCAGACCGGGGGAGAGCGTGGCGGCGAGCCGGTCGCCCTGTGCCCGGTTGCCGATCTGGTCGTGGGTCTGGGCGTAGCCGACGAAACGGTGGGCCGGGGTGCGGGCGATGTCGACCGGGCGGCCGTGGGTCCGGCCGCGGAAGGCGGAGTACGTACCGTTGTGGAAGAACCCGCTGGTCACCGTCTTGGCGACGGCGGCCAGCGGAGCGGCGGCGAAGTCCGCGTAGTACCCCTGGGACTCGCCGGTCAGTGCGGTGTGCAGGGCGTGGTGGAAATCGTCGTTCCACTGGGCGTGCAGTCCGATGCCGCCCGACTCGCGCGGTGTGGTCGTCCGGGGATCGCAGCGGTCGGACTCGGCGATCAGCGGGAGCGGGCGGCCCAGCTCGGCGGAGAGAAGGTCGGTCGCCGCGGACAGCTCCTCCAGAAAGGTCAGCGCCCGGGAGTCGGCCAGCGCGTGGACCGCGTCCAGCCGCAGCCCGTCGAGCCGGTAGTCCCGCAGCCAGGCGAGAGCGCTGCCCAGCAGATACGCCCGCACCTCGTCCGAGCCCGGCGCGTCGAGGTTGACCGCCGCGCCCCACGGGGTGTGGTGGGTGTCGGTGAAGTACGGGCCGAAGGCCGTCAGGTGGTTGCCCGACGGACCGAGGTGGTTGTGCACCACGTCGAGGACCACCGCGAGCCCCAGACCGTGCGCGACGTCGACGAAGCGCTTCAGGCCCACCGGGCCGCCGTACGGCTCGTGCACGGCCCAGGGTGCCACCCCGTCGTATCCCCAGCCCCGGGTCCCCGGGAAGGGGCACACCGGCATCAGCGACACATGGGTGACGCCCAGTGCGGTGAGATGGCCGAGTCGGGCGGCCGCGGCGTCGAAGGTGCCCTCCGGTGTGAACGTACCGATGTGCAGCTCGTACAGGACGGCGCCCGGCAGCCCCCGTCCCGCCCATGCGTTGCGCCAGGCGTACGCCGAGTGGTCGACGACGGCACTCGCGCCGTCCGGCCCGTCCGGCTGGCGGCGCGAACGGGGATCGGGCAGCACGCGCACCCGTCCGGCCCCGTCCCCGGCACCCTTCCTGTCCCCGTCCCTGTCGCCACCGGCCCCGTTCCCGTCCCCGGCCCCGTTCCCGTCCCCGTCCCCGTTCAGGACGAATCCGTAACGGTCCCCGTCCGACGCCTCGGCCTCCACCGTCCACCAGCCGGCCCGCTCGTCGTCGCGTGCCATCGCCCGCCGTGTGCCCGCCAGCCACAGGTCGACCGAATCCGCATCCGGTGCCCATACCTCGAACAGCATGCAACGCTCCTCGTCTTCTCGCGCCCCGTGCCCCGTCGTCGGCAACAGCCGCGAAGGCTGGCTCTCGACACTGGATCGAGCCCGTTACAGGGGATTAAGGTCTGGTCCTGATCATTGCCCTGCCCGCTTCCGCTCAATACGCATCCCTACGCACTGCCTACTTACGGCTGTGGAGGCCGAGATGAACGTGCCGCGGTCGAAGGTGTCGGCGTCGAACGCACCGATGCCGAATGTGCCGGTGCCGGACGTGTCCGGGACGTCCGCGTCCGCCGTGCCCGCGTTCCCGCCCGGCTTCGGCCCGCATCAAGGTCGCCCGCGCTCACGCGCAGGTGGCCGACGCACGGCGCGAGTTCCACCACCGGCTCTCAACGAGGATCATTCGCGACAACCAAGCGATTGCCGTCGAGGACCTGGCGGTGAAGGGGCTCGCCCGTACGCGCTTGGCCAAGTCCGTCCACGACGCGGGATGGTCCGCGTTTGTGATGATGCTGGAGTACAAGGCCGCGAAGTTCGGCCGCAGATTCCTCCGCATCGGACGGTTCGAGCCGACCTCCCAGGTCTGCTCGCAGTGCGGCGTCAAGGACGGCCCCAAGCCCCTCCACATCCGCGTGTGGGCATGCGGGGCATGCGGGGCCGTCCTCGACCGGGACATCAACGCGGCGGTCAACGTCGCCAAGGCCGCCGGACTGGCGGTGTCAGCCCGTGGAGCGCAGGTAAGACCGGTACTCGTACCGGCCCAGCGCGGTGAAGCAGGAACCCACCGAGACGGTCAGCCGACCGTGGTAGGAATCCCCGGGCTCTAGCCCGGGGAGCGGAAGTCAAAACCGCAACTCCCCGCCCGAGGCGTTCCTCGGCCGGGACGCGCTGGAGACTCTCGTCCGCGAGACGGCGGAGGAAGACGGCAACGTACTGCTCAACGTGGGGCCGCGCGGCGAGGACGCGACGATCCCCGCCGAACAGCGCCTCCGCCTGGAGTGGCTGGCGCAACTCAGCGGTGGGCCCGAGCAGGACCGGCCCTAGCGACCCGCCCGCAGCCGGCTGACGCGTCGCCGGCCGGCCCAGGCGCCGACCGGCGGGCCCGTCGCCTGGCGGGATCAGTCCCAGACCATGCCGAAGGACCGGCCGAAGTCCACGTACCCGAGGCGTGCGAAGGCCGCCGCCATCGGGGCGTTGCCGAGGTCGGTCGCGGCCCGGATCCGGTCCACCCCGTCCTGCCCGGCCAGCACCCGGGTCCCCTCGGCGAGGATGTCGTCCACGTACCCGTGGCCGCGCCGGGCGGGCAGCACGCCGATGTAGGCGATGACCGGGTTGTAGTCGTTGCGCGCCGGGATCACGAACCCGACGGGCTCGCCGTCCGGCAGCTCGGCGATCCGCCACCACGCGCGCGGGGTGGCGTACGTGGCCAACTCCTCGTCGTAGTGCTTCTCGGCGGCCTCGCGGGCGCTGAGCCCGGACGCCAGATCGGCCCGGCCGTGGGCGTCCAGAGTGCCCTCCATCACCGGCGTCATCAGCGCGAGCAGATCCTCCCGTCCCTCCACCGGGCGGAACCGCAGCCGCCCGTCGTCCGGCGGCACCGGCGTACCGGCGCGCCACTCCAGGCGCAGCCGTTCCACCAGCATCCGCGCTCCGGAGCGCTCCATCACCCGGATCCGCGTCCCGACGCTCTCGCGGACGACCGGGTCCTCGCGCCAGTCCGGCGGGACGTAGCGTCCGTACTCGGGGCGCGGCACGCCGGCCGGTACGACCGCCGCCGTCGCCGTCTCCAGCAGCCGCAGGCCCGCCTCCTCGCGTTCGGGCCCCGGCAGGGTGTCGTCGAGGTCGAAGACGTCCAGGAGCAGCGGCGCGTCCCCGTCCCGGCTCCACCAGGCGATCCGGGCCACCACCCGCTCACCGCGCAGCGCCACCCACATCCACCCGGGACGGCGGCGTCCGCTCTCCAGGTCGTCGGCCAGCTCGTGGTCGAGGAGGTAGGACAGACGGAGGAAGAGCCCGAGTTCTTCCGGGCCGGTGAGCGGACGGATGGCCAGTTCCTGTGACGCCGGTTCCGGTGGCGCAGGGGGCACGAGGTCTCCTCGACGGGTGCGGAAGGCCGCCCGGGGATCACGTGCGGCGCGGCGGGAGACGGTAGCAGCCGCTTCCCCGGCGCGGCTCCGGGACTCGCGCCGGGCGCGCCGCCCGGAAGGGAGCGTTGCCGTGCGGGCCGGGGCTCTTCTGGACACTCCGGGGAGGTCGGGCCGACAATTGGCCTCGTGACGTCCCCCTTCGACTCCCACACGTATCCCGCGCGGCTGTCGGACGCCCAGCGCGACCGTGTGCTCGGCGTACTCAGAGAGGGCGCCGCACAGGGCAAGCTGTCGCACGACACCTTCCTGCGCCGCATGGAACTCGCTCTTGTCGCCCGGAGCCCGGAGGAACTGTCCGCCCTCACCGCGGACGTGGAGGGGAATGAAGGACGCTGGACGCGGCGGCTGCTCAAGGCCGTGGGCGGGATGTCCGGCTTCCCCGGCCGGGTGCGCCGGGTCTGGCGGACCGAACGGCTGCCGAGGCTCCTGCTGCCCGCCCCCAGCCCGTACCCGCTGCGGATCGGCCGCGATCCGGGCAACGGACTGCGGCTCAACCACGAGTCCGTCTCCCGGTTGCACGCCGAGCTCACCACGCGGGACGGCCGCTGGATGCTCCGCGATCTCGGCTCGACCAACGGCACCTGCGTCAACGGGCAGCGGGTCGTCGGCGTGGTCCAGGTCCGCGAGGGGGACCAGGTGAGCTTCGGGGGAATGAGCTTCCGGCTCACCGCGCCCGTCCTCGAACCTCCCGCCTGACAGAGGCGCCCCGCCGACACCGGCGGCACAGTGGCCGAGCGGCCGGTGTCCGCCGCCTCGGCGCGCCTGCGGACGGCCATGGCCGTGGTGGCGGCGGTGACGGTCGCCGTGGCGGAGCCGGTCGCCCTGCGAGGTGTGGTTCTGCTTCCGGGCCGCGTGGTGCGGCCTTGCGGGATCGTCGGACCGGCGGCCGAAGAGTGGGCGGCTGCGCACGGGCCGGCCTTCCGGGGCCGTCGTGCGACAACCGGACAAGGAGTCAGTCACCGGTTCCGTCGGGCAGCCCTCGGCCGGTCCCGGCCCGGCCGAGGAGCGCCACCGGCAGTTCGGCGAACAGCTCGGCCACCGCGACCGAGGGCCCGGTGAACTTCCGGCCGGGTGTCAGCAGATCGGTCCACGGCCCCTCGTCCGGCAGCACCAGCTCCGTACCGTGCCAGCCGCCCGACTCCGCCAGGCGCAGCGACAGCCGGGTCACCGCCGTGACCACTTCGTCCGAGCGGCAGAACGCCAGACAGTGCGCGGCCGCCGGGCCACGCGCGCTCAGCGGGACGTAGGTACCGGTCTCCCCGAACACCCCGGGCCGCTCGCGCCGCAGCCGCAGCACCACCGACGTGAGGTCCGCCTTCTCCCCGCAGGGGCCGTCCTCGGGCGGGAGGCGGAAGGGCCGCCGGTTGTCCGGGTCGACCAGCGCCACGTACTCCCGTTCCGTGCCCTGGTACAGATCCGGCACCCCCGGCATCGTCAGGTGCACCAGCGCCGCGCCGAGCACATTGGCCCGCGCGTACGGGTCGAGCGCGGCCGTGAACCGGTCCAGCATCTCGCGCACCACACCGCCGTCCGCCGCCGGCCCGGCCGCGACGAAGTCCGTCACCGCCCGCTCGTACCCCGGATCGCGCTCGGTCCACCCGGTGAACAGCCCCGCCTCACGCACGGCCTTCAGCAGCGCCGGTTCCAGCCGCCCCGCCGCCTCCCCGGCCGACAGCCGCGCGCACCCCACGGCCGTCTGCCACGCCTGCCAGGCGAACTGCTCGTCCGGCGCGGTCGTGGGAGTCGTCCGCGCGAGCTCCACCAGCAGCCAGGACCACTGTTCCGGGCACTCCGTCAGGACCGCGATCCGTGCCCGCACATCGGCGCTGCGTTTGGTGTCGTGCGTGGTCAGCACCGTGCCCGTGGCGGGCCGGTCGTGGGCCAGCCGGGCGCAGAACGCGTGGAACTCCTCCGGCGTCACGGCCGGCCGACCCGGGTCACCGCCCACCTCGTTCGCGGAGACCAGCGGGACGTACCGGTAGAACGCCGTGTCCTCGACCGACTTGGCGCGCAGCGCCGACGCGGTCTGCGCGAACCGGGCGCAGAACGCGGCCCGGTCGGGCCCCCCGCCCAGCCGCCCCAGCGCGAGGTCCCGCACCACGTCCACCGCCGACGCCTCCTCCGGCACGACGAACGCCGCCTTCGCGTCGCGCACGACCACGTCCGGCAGCGTCTCCGGGGCCGGAACGGGGGCCGCCACAGGCGCCACCGCGGAGCCCGTCTCCGGGCACGGACCGCCCGCCGTCGCGTAGGGGCGGTAGACCGGCATGCGTACCAGCAGCTCGCGGACGGCGGCGTGCAGGGCCCACGGCGCGTGGTCGCGCAGCGCGGGGTCCTGGGCGCAGACGCGTGCGGCGAGCCTGGTCAGCAGTCCCGTCTCGGCGGCCAGCTCATGCGTCACGACCTCGTTCGCGGCCCGCCGGACGGTCGCCTTCCACGAACCGCCGCGGTCCATGGCCGGTCCCGCGTGCTCCCGGTAACGTCCGATCAGCTCGGAGGCTCCCATCGGGTCGACGAAGAGGCCGTCGATCCGGTGCAGCGCGTCGTACCCGGTCGTGCCCGCGACGGGCCAGTCGGCAGGGAGCCGCTCGTCACCGGTGAGGATCTTCTCCACGACCGTCCACCGTCCGTCGGTCGCCGCCGAGAGCCGCGCCAGATAGGACCCGGGATCGGCGAGCCCGTCGGGGTGGTCGACCCGCAGACCGTCGATCACTCGGTCCCGGACCAGTTCGAGGATCTTGCCGTGGGTGGCGTCGAAGATCTCCGGGTCCTCGACCCGGACCCCGACGAGGCCGGAGATGGTGAAGAACCGGCGGTAGTTCAGTTCGGTGCGGGCCAGCCGCCACCAGCAGAGCCGGTAGTGCTGGGCGTCCAGCAGCTCGGGCAGCGGCAGGTGCGCGGTACCGGCCCGGAGCGGGAACTCCTGCTCACCGTGGCGCAGCACCTCGCCGTCGACCCGGAACGCGTCGAGCTCGTCGCCGATCCGCCCGCCGAGCACCGGCAGCAGCACCCTGCCGCCGCCCGCCTCCCAGTCGATGTCGAACCAGCGCGCGTACGGCGACCCGGCGCCCTCGCGCAGCACTTCCCACAGCGGGCGGTTGAGCCGCGGCACGGCCGCCATGTGGTTCGGCACGATGTCCACGACCAGCCCCAGACCGTGCTTCCGGGCCGTACGGGCCAGCCTCCGCAGCCCCTCCTCGCCGCCGAGCTCGGCGCGCACCCGCCCGTGGTCGACGACGTCGTAGCCGTGCCGGGAGCCCGGCACGGCCTCCAGGACCGGGGAGAGATGCAGATGAGAGACCCCGAGCGCGGCGAGGTACGGCACGGCCTCCTCGGCGGCGGGGAACGGGAAGTCGGGCTGGAGCTGAAGCCGATAGGTGGCGGTGGGCGTCATGCGCCGTTACGTACCCGGCCCGCGTACCGCTGTGTCACGGAACGCCGCAATGGGCTCGACCGGCGGTGTCGCGCCCCGCCCCCGACGCGCCGTCCGCGTGCGCGCCGGACGCCCGCGCGGGGCGCGTACGCCGGGCATCGTCACGGCACCGGACACACGTGCCGGGCGTGTACCTGCCAGACGCGCACCGTGCACGGCGCCGGCCGCGTATGCCGGGCATCCCCCACACCCCACGCCCACGCCGTCCGGATGCGCCCCGAGCCGGCGCCGTGCCTGCGCACGCCGCGCGCGGGGACCCGTTCACGCCCCGCGCCCGCGCGTACGCCGGACACCCTCGCGCCCCGCGTCCCCGCCTCCCTGCGTACGCGCGTCCCCGACGTCCCCGCGTCCCGCGTACGAGCGGGCGTGCGAAACGTCCATACCGGGCAGTCGTGGTCGGCGCCTACGCCGGGCGCTGGAGCACCGCCATGCTCCGCCCGACCAGCGTCACCCGTTCGCCCGCCGAGACCTTCGGTCCGCAGCCCGGCAGGACCCCGGCCGGGCGGGCCGTGTCGACGACCACCATCCACTGTCGCCCGTGATGCACCGGCACGCGGAACTCCAGCGTCTCGGCGCTCGCGTTGAACATCAGCAGGAACGAGTCGTCGGAGATCCGCTCGCCGCGCGGCCCCGGCTCCGAGATCGCGTGACCGTTGAGAAAGACCGTCAGCGCCTTGGCATGCGCCGCCTGCCAGTCCCGCTGCGTCATCTCCCGGCCCCCGGGCGTGAACCACGCGATGTCCGACAGCTCGTCGTGCGTGCCCTCGACAGGACGTCCGTGGAAGAACCGGCGGCGGCGGAAGACCGGATGGTCGCGACGGAGCCAGACCATCGCCCGGGTGAACTCCAGCAGGCTGCTGCCCAGGCCGTCCTCGCCGCCTTCGGCGTTCCCGTCCGCGTCCCCCCACACGGCCTCGCCGTCCCCGGCGCCGTGCTGCGGGCCGCTCCGTGCGGCGTCGGCCGGGGCCGGCCAGTGCACCCACGCCAACTCGTTGTCCTGGCAGTACGCGTTGTTGTTGCCGCGCTGGGTGCGTCCGAACTCGTCGCCGTGGCTCAGCATCGGCACGCCCTGGGACACCATGAGCGTGGCGACGAAGTTCCGCATCTGCCGCATCCGCAGCCCCAGGACCTCCGGGTCGTCCGTCTCGCCCTCCACCCCGCAGTTCCAGGACCGGTTGTAGCTCTCGCCGTCCCGGTTGCCCTCGCCGTTCGCCTCGTTGTGCTTGTCGTTGTACGCGACCAGGTCGTGCAGCGTGAACCCGTCGTGGCAGGTGGCGAAGTTGATCGAGGCGAGTGGCCGCCGTCCGTCGTCCTGGTACAGATCGGACGAGCCGGTCAGCCGTCCGGCGAACTCGGCGAGCGTCCGCGGCTCGCCCCGCCACAGGTCCCGCACGGTGTCCCGGTACTTGCCGTTCCACTCGGTCCACAGCGGCGGGAAGTTCCCCACCTGGTATCCGCCCTCGCCCACGTCCCACGGCTCGGCGATCAGTTTCACCTGGCTGACCACCGGATCCTGCTGGACCAGGTCGAAGAACGACGACAGCCGGTCCACCTCGTGGAACTGCCGGGCCAGTGTGGCCGCCAGATCGAACCGGAAGCCATCGACGTGCATCTCCGTGACCCAGTAGCGCAGCGAGTCCATGATCAGCTGGAGCACGTGCGGCGACCGCATCAGCAGGGAGTTCCCCGTCCCGGTCGTGTCCATGTAATACCGCTGGTCGTCCGCGAGCCGGTAGTACGAGGCGTTGTCCAGGCCCCGGAAGGAGAGCGTCGGCCCCAGGTGGTTGCCTTCGGCGGTGTGGTTGTAGACGACGTCGAGGATCACCTCGATGCCCGCCTGGTGCAGCGCCCGCACCGCCTGCTTGAACTCCAGCACCTGCTCTCCGCGGTCGCCCCAGGACGCGTACGCGTTGTGCGGGGCGAAGAACCCGATCGTGTTGTAGCCCCAGTAATTGGCCAGCCCCGCGTCGACCAGTCGGTGGTCCTGGACAAACTGGTGAACGGGCATCAGCTCGATCGCGGTGATGCCCAGTTCGGTCAGATGGGCGATCACCTCCGGATGGGCCAGTGCCGCGTACGTCCCGCGCAGCTCCTTCGGGAGTCCCGGGTGGAGCATCGTCAGGCCCTTCACATGGGCCTCGTAGATCACCGTGCGGTGGTAGTCGGTGCGGGGCCGCCGGTCGTCGCCCCAGTCGAAGTACGGGTTCACCACGACCGAGGTCATGGTGTGAGGCGCCGAGTCGAGGTCATTGCGCGCGTCCGGCCGGCCGAACGGATAGCCGTACACCGCCTCGCCCCACCGGACCTGTCCGGCCACAGCCCTGGCGTACGGGTCGAGCAGCAGCTTCGCCGAATTGCAGCGGACACCGCGCTCGGGCTCGTACGGCCCGTGCACCCTGAAGCCGTACCGCTGACCGGGCATCACCCCCGGCACGTAGGCATGGCGGACGAAGGCGTCGGTCTCCCTGAGCTCCACCGCCGTCTCGGAACCGTCGTCGTGCAGCAGGCACAACTCGATTCGGTGGGCGGCCTCCGAGAAGACCGCGAAGTTGGTCCCGGCGCCGTCGTACGTGGCTCCGAGGGGATACGCCTGTCCCGGCCAGACCTGCATAGCTTCGACTCTTCCACTTCTGATCCGGGTGACTGGTGGTTATGTGTCGTTCGGGCACGGTCTTTTATGAATATTCCGTATTTTGCCGATCCTCTCGAATCTTCCCCGAAACAGGTGCGGCTGCCTAGGACGTCGCCCGGGCCGGTCAACATCGGTCCGCTCCGTGTCGCCCCCGGGGCCGGATTCCCGCGCCCCGAAATCGCTCCGGCCCCGGAACGAAGCCTCGGGCGGGGGTTCAATCGCTATGAATCCGCTCACTACGGCAGAACTCGTCACCGGGAACGCGCTTATTGCGTTGGGGAGTTGACGAAAGCAGCCTGTGCATCCGGCTGCGTCGGATCGCACTCGCGGAGTACCCTTCCTTGATCGTTGGTGGGGGAGTGGAAGGCGGTGCACGGGTGAGCTCGGAAGGCTTCGAGCTGCCCCCGGGTGACACAGGTCACGAGGGGGAATCCACCGATGCCCCACCAGGGGCGGTCTCGCTTGTCCGGCCCGTGGAGATCGGCGCGGAACTGGACTGGGGCGCGGACGCCTGGAGCGAGGTGCGCACCCGCGCCCAGCGGGCCGGGCGCGCCTACATCTGGCTGAATTTCGTGGAGCAACGGCTGCGGGCCGTGGTCGCCGCGGTGCTCCGGCCCATCTACGGGCCGGTGCACGGCGAGGAGTGGGTGGTGGCCGCCGCCGGGCCCGCCGGGCAGGAGTGGGTGCAGCGTGCCGTCGCGGTGCGCGAGGTCTCCCGGCGCAAGGGCTATCTGCTCGATCCGGCCGACGACAACGTGCTCAGCTTCCTCACCCTGCCTCAGCTGCGGGAACTGCTGATCCAGCACTGGCCGTGCTTCGAGCCCTACTTCGACGACCGCCGAGAGGTCGAACTGGCGCTCGACGAGCTGGAAGTCGCCCGGAACGTGGTCTCCCGCAACCGCGCGCTGAACGAGGCGGTCCTCGCCCAGGCCGAGCGAGCCTCCGCCCGGCTCCTGGAGATCCTGGGCGGCGGCGCCGCGGTCCCGTCGGCCGACCGGCTCCCGGTCGACGCCGTCGAGGAGCTGGTCGGTGACCGGTACGCGGACGTGGTGTCCGTCCACCCCGACCGGGTGCGGCTCCAGCGCCAGCTGCCCGCCGAGGACCTGTTCGGCGGCTCGCGGCGCCTCGACGCGATCGGTATCGGACTCAACCTGCTGGTGCAGAACTTCTCCGGTCGCAGACTGATCCGGCTGGCCGAGTCCGGCTGCCGGGTCCGACTGCTCTTCATCAATCCGGCCAGCAGCGCGGTCAAGCGGCGCGAGCGGGAACTGGGCATCAAGAAGGGCGAGCTGAGCCGGTCCGTGGAGATGAACATCCTCCACATGCGCCGCGTCCGTTCCAAGCTCCGCGACCCGGGCGCGTTCGAGATCCACGTCTTCGACGAGACGCCGCGCTTCACGGCCTACCTCGTGGACGGCGACGGGACGGACGCGGTCGGGGTCGTGCAGCCGTATCTGCGGCGCGCACGCGGCATGGAGTCGCCCGTGCTGGTGCTGCGCGGCGGCGGGCGCACGGTGGTCCGGACCGGGCAGGACAGCGAGCACGGACTGTTCGAGACGTACCGCGAGGAGTTCGAGTCCGTGTGGACGGACTCCCGGCCCGTCTCCTGAGAGGCCGTGAGCCCGTTGTCAGTGGTGCGTGCGAGGGTGGTCACCACATGGGGGAGGAACACGAAGGAGGTACCCGATGAGCTGGCACCGGGAGGCGCTGGTCGGCTTCGACCTGGAGACGACGGGCACGGATCCGCTGGAGGCCCGGATCGTGACGGCCGCGGTCGTGGGCGTCGAGGGCAGGGACGGGGGGCCGGTGCGGCAGCGCACCTGGCTGGCGGATCCGGGTATCCGGATCCCCGCGCAGGCGTCCGCCATCCACGGCATCAGCAGCGAGCGGGCGGCGGCCGAGGGGCGACCGGTGCGCGAGGTGGCCGACGAGATCGCCGACACGCTCACCGGCCAGTGGCGCCGGGGCGTGCCCGTCGTCGCCTACAACGCGGCCTTCGACCTGACGCTGCTCACGGCCGAACTCCACCGGCACGGGCTGCCTTCGCTGAGCGACCGCCTCGACGGCGCCGGGATCGGGCCGGTCATCGACCCGTACACCATCGACCGGGCTGTCGACCGCTACCGGAAGGGGAAGCGGACCCTCGAAGCGGTCTGCGTCGAGTACGGGGTGGTGCACGATGGCGCCCATGACGCGACGGCGGACGCGCTGGCCGCGGTCCGGGTGGCGTACGCGATAGCCGAGCGGCACGACTCGGTGGCCGGTCTCACCGCCGCCGAACTGCACGAGCGCCAGGTGGAGTGGTACGCGCGATGGGCGGCCGACTTCCAGGAGTTCCTGCGCCGCAAGGGCACCGCGGACGCGGTGGTGGACGGCCACTGGCCGTTGCGGGAGCCCGCCCGGGTGGCCGGCTGAGGGTACGGACCGCGCCCTGCCCCCCGCCGGGGCTCACGAAGCGGCCCGCACCGCCGGGAGTGGCGCCGACGGCCTTCGGCCCTGCCGGGAACGAGCAGATGGGCCCTCAGAACGGATACCACCGCACGGCGGTGTCGCCGTCGCGCAGCGACGCCACCCTGCGGCGGAATTCCACGAGTGCCTTCGGGTTGGCCGCCGCGTGCTGCGACACCCACGCGCAGCTCGCCGTCTCCCGGGCGCCGCGCAGTACCGCGCAGCCGTCCCACTCGCGGACGTCCCAGCCGTACATGGCGGTGAAGGCGTCGTACGCCTCGGCGGGCAGGCCGTACCGGTCCCGGGACAGCGCGAGCACCACCAGATCGTGCTCCCGCAGATCCGCCGAGAAGGTCTCCAGGTCGACCAGCACCGGCCCGTCCGGGCCGACGTGCACGTTGCGGGGGAGGGCGTCGCCATGGATCGGCCCGGGCGGCAGGTGCGGAACCAGGTTCGCCGCCGCAGCGGCGAAGCCGTCACGGCGCTCGAGCAGATAGTCGGCGTCGGCCGGGTCGATCGCGTCGCCCGCGAGTCGTAGCCAGCGCTCGACGCCGCCCAGCAGTTCCCGGCGCGGAAGAGTGAGCCCGTCCGGGGCGGGCAGGGCGTGCACGCGTGTGAGCAGCCCCGCAAGATCGCGCGGTTCGGCGGGGCGCACGGCCTGCGGCAGCCGGTGCCAGAACGTCACCGGGTGGCCCCGCACCAGCCGTACCCCGGGCTCCGCGGCCCGGACGGCGGGGACACCGGCCGCGGCCAGCCACCGCGCCACCGCCACCTCGCGCTCGGCCCGGTCCCGCAGCTCCGGGCTGCGCACGGCGTCCCGGCCGACCTTGACCACCAGATCGTCCACGGCGAACACCGCGTTCTCGCCCAGCGCGAGCAGCTCCGCACGGCCGGACAGTCCGGCAGCGGTCAGCACTTCACGCGCACGCATTTCGTCCATGATGCCGATTTTCGCACCCGCACCCACCTGGTCGGCGAGCAGGCGACGGTCAGCACGATGACGAGAATCACCTGAGCGGTCAGATTGGTAGGAATTCGATCGAATGATGCAAAAGCATTTCATTCGTGACATTCTCTCGGATTTGGATCGCACGGGACCGAGCGCCGGGGTCGGGCTGTCCGGCGCCGAGCGCCGCAACCCGGGGTGGATCGGGGTGAGTGCGGTCCGGGGCTCGGCCGACCGGTGCGCGTGCGGTTCGGGGCGGCGTCGGCGGCAGGGGATGCAATCAAGCCGAGTCCTCGTCGGCGCGCGCGGCTGGGCGCGGTCCGCCTTCCCGCCTGCGAAGCGTGCAGGTCGCCCTCGCGCGGGTGTCGCGGCCGGGCGGGTGATCCAACGTGCCGCGCCCGCACCCGACTTGGGCGCGCCTGGCCGAATTCTTATTACAGAACTTTGTTGAGTAAGTCACAGCCGCGAGAAGGTCTTGATCTGAGCGCGTCAATCCGCGAGGGTTTCGAGCCAACCCCCGGAGATCTTCCGGCCGGGGGCCAATCCCCCCACAAAGAATGACGAGGAGACCCCTCTTCATGGCTATCCACAAGCGCGCACGCCGGATCAAGCTCACCGCCGCGATGACCGCGGTGGCCGCGGCTGCCGGAGTCACCCTGCTGAACACGCCCGTCGCCGGAGCCGCGTCCGCTCCCGCGATGGGCGTCGTCTACGGCGCCGACGCGGCGAACGCCGTCCAGGGCAGCTACATCGTGATGCTGGACCACAAGGCCGACAAGTCGAAGCTCGCCAAGAAGTACGGCGGCAAGCTGGACCGGAACTTCACGTCCGCCGTCAACGGCTTCTCCGCCAGCGGCCTCTCGCTCACCGAGGCCAAGCGCCTCGCGGCCGACCCGGCCGTCTCCAAGGTGGTCCAGAACAAGAAGTTCCACATAGACGCCACGCAGGACAACCCGCCGTCCTGGGGGCTGGACCGGATCGACCAGACCGAGACGGCGGGCGACGACGCGTACACCTACCCGGACAGCGCGGGCGAGGGTGTCACCGCGTACGTCATCGACACCGGTGTCCGCACCACGCACAGCGAGTTCGAGGGCCGGGCCACCTCCGGCTACGACGCGGTGGACGACGACGACAGCGCGGACGACGGCAACGGCCACGGCACGCACGTGGCCGGCACCATCGCCGGTGCGACCTACGGTGTCGCCAAGAAGGCGAAGATCGTGGCCGTCCGGGTCCTCGACGACTCCGGCTCGGGCACCACCGAGCAGGTCGTCGCGGGAATCGACTGGGTCACCGCCAACCACGAGGGCCCCTCCGTCGCCAACATGAGCCTCGGCGGCGGCGCGGACGAGGCCCTCGACGCCGCGGTCCAGAAGGCCATCGCCTCCGGGGTCACGTTCGCCGTGGCCGCCGGGAACGAGTCCTCCGACGCGAGCCAGACCTCGCCGGCGCGCGTCCCCGAGGCGATCACCGTCGCCTCGTCCACGGTGGACGACGAGCAGTCGTCCTTCTCCAACTACGGCTCGATCGTGGACATCTACGCACCCGGGTCGGACATCACCTCGTCCTGGAACGACAGCGACGACGGCTCCAACACCATCTCGGGCACGTCCATGGCGACCCCGCACGTCGTCGGTGCCGCCGCCCTCTACCTCGCCGGACACCCGGACGCCACCCCGGACGAGGTCGCCACGGCGCTGACCGAGGGCGCCACCCCCGACGCGATCTCCAACGCCACCGAGGGCACGCCCAACAAGCTGCTGAAGATCGTCGAGTAGTCGCCACCCGCGTGGGGCCGGTGTCCGGACACCGGCCCCACCCGGGGACCCACGGCCGCCGTGCCTGCCCCCACGGGGCGCGGCGGCCGCTCCGCGCGGGCACACCGTCCTATGGTGTGCCCATGACGATGTACGCGGCGCTGTTGCGCGGGATCAATGTGAGCGGCCACAAGAGGGTGCCGATGGCGGAACTGCGCACGCTGCTCACCGAACTGGGCCACGGAGACGTCCGTACCCATCTGCAGAGCGGCAACGCCGTCTTCAGCAGCCCGTCGGACGACGAGAACCTGCTCGCCGCCGAGCTGGAAGGGGCCATCGAGGAGCGGTTCGGGTTCCCCGTACCCTGCCTGGTCCGCGACGGCGCGTACCTCGCGGCGGTCGCCGCCGCCTGCCCGTTCCCGGCCGCCGAGCTCGAGGGCAGGCAACTGCACGTCACCTACTTCGGCCGGCCCGTGGACGCGACGCGCTTCGACCGGATCGCGGCGGCGGACCACCTCCCCGAGGAGTTCCGGCTCGGGGACCGCGCGCTGTACCTCTACGCCCCCGACGGGCTGGGCCGGTCCAGGCTCGCCGACGCCCTGTCCCGCCCCTCCCTCGCCCCGGGCGTCACCGCCACCTCCCGCAACTGGAACACCGTGGTCAAGCTGGTGGAGATGACGGCGGCCGAGGCGGCGACCGCGCCCCATGGAGCCGGCGCATGACCGGAACGCTCCCCGGCGTGGCCGCGGCGGTGGAGCCGGACCGCCCCGCTCCGTTCGCCGGGGCATGGGCGCCCGGGGGTGGGTAACCACACAGCGAGAGAGCGGGAGGCGCTGTGCAGTGTCCCAGATGCGGTAAACAGATGAGCCGGAACGTCGGCGGCTGGTGGACCTGTTGGAGCTGCGGCAACACCCAGCCCGGATACCGGGGGAGCGGCCGGTCGCCTTCGGTGTCCCGGCCGGCTGCGTCCGGCACGGGCGTGGGCCCAGGTGGCCTATGGTGGTGCGGTGTCGACAGGAATCACCGTGGTCGCGCGCAACATGCGCTTCCTCAGAGAGCAGCGCGGGCTGTCGTTGGCCGAACTCGCCCGCCAGGCCGGTCTGGCCAAGCAGACGCTCTCCAAGGTCGAGCTGGGCACCGGCAATCCCACGGTGGAGACGCTCTTCGCGGTCGCAGCCGCCCTCGGGGTGCCGGTGACGCGCCTGGTGGCCGAACGCGAGCAGATCATGACGGTGCGTCGGGGCCGGGACGCGGCCTGGCAGGAGCAGTCCGGCTACGAGGTCCGGAGCCTCGACCACGTCTACGGCTCGGGTGTCATCGAGAACTATGTGCTGCGGATCCGGGGCGAGGGGCACGCGCAGCCCCACCCGGTGGGCACTCTCGAGCACCTCTATGTCATCAGCGGCCGGGTCAGGGTGGGCCCGCAGGACAGTCCCGTGGAGCTGGACGCCGGTGACTTCGTACGCTTTCCCGGCGACCGGCCGCATCTGTACGCGTCCCTCGGCGGGGAGAGCGTGGTGCACATCGTGGTGAGCGTGCCGCGGGTCCAGCCGGGCACCGGCGGGGTACACGGCGGTGAGCGCCGCGAGAACGGCGTGGCCACCGAGGGCTGACCCCGGACGGGCGAGCGTCGCCGCCGGCGCCCCGACGGCACGGTACTCCGCGACGGCGCCGGCGTCCGGGCGCGAGAGTGCGGCTCAGGCGGCCGCGGGCTCCGCCGGTGCCGGGCGGCGGCGACCGCGCGGACGGGCCGCGGCGCCCAGTTCCCTGGCCGCCTCGAAGGCGACCCGGCGCAGCTCCGGTGCGACCCGGGCGGGCTCGAAGCGGTGCAGTGCGCCGGAGACGGAGATCGCGGCGACCGGTCGGCCGGCCGCGCCCATGACCGGCACCGCCACGCAGGTGACGCCCGGCAGGATCTCCTCGCGCTCGTAGGCGATTCCCTCGCGCCGGACCCGGGCCAGTTCGGCCCGGAACTCCGCCGGATCGGTCACCGAGTGCTCCGTCGGCGCGGGCAGCCCCTGGGCGATGGCCAGCTCCGCCGCGTCGTGGTCGAAGGCGAGCAGCGCCTTGCCGACCGCGGTGCAGGACGCGGGCAACCGCGAGCCGATCCGGGTGGGCGTACGGGCCCGGCGGTGGCCGTGCAGCTTGTTGACGTACATGACGTCGGCGCGGTGCAGCACCGCCAGGTGCACGGTCTCGTGAGTGAGGACGTACAGCTCGGTGAGGAACGGCAGCAGCCTCTCCTGGAGCATGAGCGGCGTCGGCCCGTAGGCCCGGCGCCCGATGTCGAAGAGCTGGGGGCCGAGCCGGTAACTGCTCCCGACGCGCTCGACGACGTCGTTGCGCTGGAGGATGCCCAGCAGTCGAAACGCCGTCGACTTGGTGAGTCGCGTGCGGCGGGCGAGTTCGCTCACGCCGACCTCGCGGTCCTCCTCGGCCAGCGACATCAGCAGGGTCAGCGCCTTGTCCACGGCGGTCTGCTGGTCCTGCGAGGGGCCGGTGCCCGACGGGCTCCCGGCATCGGTGGTCGAGATGGGGTCGAGCATGTCCGCCTCCGCAACATTCTCCGGCGACCACTTCAGTGGACGTACGTCCACTTTAGATGACTCTCTCGGCATCGTGAAGAGCAAAGGCTCGGCAAAACGGAGAAAGCGGCGCCTCGCATGTCATATCCGGGAGACACCTGTCATATCGCGGGGACGTACGAGGCGCTTCACCCGCCGAACCGGGCCGACGCGACCGCCGCGGCCATCGCGGCGCGCCCCTGCCCGGAAACGGTCCCGGTCAGGGGCGGACGATCACCTTCCCCGTGACCTCACCGTCGATCATGGCGCGGAAGCCCTCGTGGATGGCGGTCAGCGGGATCTCCCGGTCGATCCGGGGCCGCACCCCGGCACTCTCCATGAAACGCAGCAGCGACACGAACTCCTGGCGGGTCCCGCCGGTGGAGCCCAGCACCCTCTGCTGGAGGTAGAAGACCCGGTTCAGGTCGGCCGGCGGATTGGCCCCGCTGGTCGCGCCGGCCACCACCACCGTGCCACCGGCCCGCAGCGAGCGCAGGGAGTGGGACCAGGTCGCCTCGCCGACCGTCTCCACCACCACGTCGACCTTCTCCGCGAGACGCTCACCGGTCGGCAGGGCCACATGGGCGCCCATCTCCAGGGCCGCGTCCCGCTTCGACTCCGAGCGGCTGGTCGCGTAGACCCGGGCACCGGCCGCCCGCGCCAGCGCGATGGCCGCCGAGGCCACACCGCCCCCCGCGCCCTGCACCAGCACCCGGTCGCCGGGACGTACCCGGGCCTGGGTGAACAGCATCCGGTACGCCGTCAGCCAGGCCACCGGCAGACAGGCCGCCTCCGCGAAGGACAGCGCGGCCGGCTTGGGGATCAGGTTCCGCCGCGGTACGCACAGGAACTCGGCGAACGCCCCGTCGTGCCGCTCCGACAGCAGCGCCCTGCCGGGGTCCAGGGTCTCGTCGCCGCCCCCGGCCTGCGGGTCGCCGATCACCGGGTGGACGACGACCTCGTTCCCGTCCTCGTCGTACCCGGCCGCGTCACAGCCCAGCACCATGGGCAGCCGGTCCGCCGGGTGGCCGACGCCGCGCAGCGTCCAGATGTCGTGGTGGTTGAGCGCGGCCGCGACCACCCGGACCACCGTCCAGCCGGGCGGGGCCACCGGAGGGGCGACCTCGCGCAGCTCCAGCCCGCCGAGCGGATCGGCGGGGTCCTGGCGTACGGCGACGGCGGCGAGCATCGGTCCTCCTGGGGGCGGGGCGACATCAAGGATCGGCGCGCGGAGCGCGCACCGGCGCACAGCGCGGACCCCGACCCTTCCCGGACGGGGCGCCGGCGGCCAGCGGTCGTGCCGGGACGTGGCACGCCCGCCGGCCGGCCCGTCGGTCGTGGTCAGGGCGCGTTCCACAGGGCGGCACAACGCGTGGCAGCGCCGTCCGGGACGTCGTCTGCTGGGTGCTGCCCGTACGGACCGACAGCCCGTCCGGCCCTCGCCCGTACACCCTGACCAGACCTGAAGGGACGGCCCGTCATGCAACTCAGCGGACTGGGATACTTCGGACTCCGCACCCGGCACGTCGACCGATGGCGCACCTTCGCCGAGGACGTGCTCGGCCTGTCGGCACGGACCACCGAGGACGGGCTGCGACTGCGCGCGGACGACCGGGCCTGGCGCATCGCCCTGCACGAGGCCGACACCGAGGAATTCGGCTATGTCGGCTGGGAAGTACCCGGCCCCGCCGAACTGGCCGCCGCCGCGGCGGAGCTGGCCGACGCCGGTGTCGAAGTGACGCACGCGGACGAGCAGTTGCTGCGCGAGCGTGACGTGCTCGGCCTCTTCCACGTCGAGGACCCCGACGGTGTCCGGGTCGAGATCTTCTACGGTGCCCGCACCGCCGTCACCCCGTTCGTCTCGCCGACCGGCGCCCGCTTCGTCACCGGGGAACAGGGCCTGGGCCACGTGGTGTTCTCGGTCCACGACTACGCTGCGACGCTCCGGTTCTACACGGAGCTGCTCGGCTTCCGGCTCTCCGACTTCTGCGACCTCGGCCGCAAGCGCATCGCGTTCCTGCACACCAATCCGCGCCACCACTCGCTCGCCTTCGCCGGGCTCGTCATCGAGCCCGAGCGCAAGCCGCGCAAGGATGTCGACCCGGGCGAGCTGTTCCACTTCATGCTGGAGGTCGACGACCTCGACACCGTCGGTCATGCCTACGACCGCTGCCTGGAAGGCGCCGCGCCCGTCGCGCTGACCCTCGGCCGGCACAGCAACGACAAGATGCTCTCCTTCTACGCGGTCACACCCTCCGGCTTCGAGATCGAGTACGGCCACGGAGCGATCACCGTCGCCGACCCCTGGACCGCGACCCGCGTCGACGGCACCAGCCTCTGGGGCCACCGCCGCCCGCCCAGGCCCGCCCCCGCCGTGCCCCCGGCCGCGAACGCCCCGGAAGGAGCCACGGCATGAGCGCCCTGAACCGCGCCCCGGCCCCCTCCGTGGACGTCAGCGGGTACTTCGACATCAACCAGGGCCTCGTCGACCGCGGGATCTTCAGCGACAGCGGGCTCTACCAGCAGGAACTGCGCCGCGTCTTCGCGCCCAGCTGGCTGTTCCTCGCCCACGAGTCCCAGTTCAAGAAGCCCGGTGACTTCTTCAGCACGTACATGGGCGAGGACCCGGTCATCGTGGCCATGGGCAAGGACCGGCGCATCCGGGCCTTCCTCAATGCCTGCCGCCACCGCGGCATGCGGGTCTGCCGCGCCGACGCGGGGGCCACCAAGGCGTTCACCTGCAACTACCACGGGTGGTCGTTCGACACCTCGGGCAAGCTCATCAATGTCCCCAACCGTGAGGGTTATCCGGACGACTTCGACGAGAGCCGCTGGGGCCTGATCGAGGTCGCCCAGCTGGACACGTACAAGGGCCTGATCTTCGCGACCTGGAACCCGGACGCCCCCTCGCTGGTCGAGGCGCTCGGCGGCATGACCTGGTACATGGACGCCATGCTCGACCGCGACCCGGAGGGCACCGAGGTCGTCGGCGGGGTCCACAAGTGGGTGCTGGAGGGCAACTGGAAGCTCGCCGCCGAGCAGTTCTCGTCCGACTGGTACCACGTCAACATCTCGCACGCCTCCGCGCTGATGGTCATGTCACCCACCGGCAAGGGGCCCAAGACCGAGATCGTGCAGACCCCGGGCCGCCAGTACACCGACCCCAACGGACATGGCGCCGGCTTCCCGACCCACCCCAAGAGCCGTTTCGACGACCAGGTGGTGCACGAGTACTACGACTACGACCGGCTGCGCGAGCGCCTCGGCAAGGAGCGCGCCGAGGGCCCCATGACGACCGGACACGCCAACGTCTTCCCCAACTTCTCCTACCTCCCCGTGAACGGCAGCATCCGCGTCTGGCACCCCAAAGGCCCGGACCGGATGGAGGTCTGGGCATGGACGATCGTCGACACGTCGATGCCCGACGAGGTGAAGAACGCCCAGCGGCTCTACAACCTCCGCACGTTCGGACCCACCGGCATCTTCGAGCAGGACGACGGCGAGAACTGGAGCGAGGTCCAGGCCACCGCGCACGGCTTCGTGGCCGGCGGCATGGCGCTCAACTACCAGATGGGCATCGGGATGGGCACCGAGGACGGCGTCCACCCCGGCACCACCGGACACCTGTACTCCGACGGGGCCGCCCGCGGTTTCTACACCCGCTGGCGCGACCTGATGAACACCCCGGCCTGGCACGAGAAGGCGGCTGAAGAACGATGAACACCACCGGCAACGCGGTCCGGGTCGCCGACATCGGCGACATCGAGGAGGGCGAGGCCCTCCAGGTGCCCGCAGAGCGGACCGGCCACGGCGACGCCATCGCCGTCTTCCACGAGGGCGGCGCCTACTACGCGCTCGACGACACCTGCTCGCACGGCCAGGCGTCGCTCGCCGACGGCTGGATCGAGGACGGCCAGGTCGAATGCCCCCTGCACAGCGCCCGCTTCTGCCTCAAGTCGGGCGAGCCGCAGTGCATGCCCGCCACACTCGCCGCCCGGACCCACAAGGTCGAGGTGCGCGACGGCGGGATCTGGCTGCACCCCGGCCAGGAGCCCACGGCATGAACATGAAGAGGATCGCCCTGGTGGGCGCGGGCATCTCCGCCGTCTCCACCTGCGACGCGCTGCGCTCCGGCGGTTACGACGGCGAGATCGTGCTGCTGAGCGACGAGGAGGGCGTGCCGTACGACCGTCCGCCGCTCAGCAAGGACGTCCTGCTCGGCAGGGCCGCCGTCCGCGAGGACGTGGCCCTGCGACCGGCCGACTGGTACGAGAAGCAGCGCATCGACCTGCGGGCCGCGACCGCCGTGACGGCGCTGCGCCCCGACGAAGGCGTACTGGAGCTGGCCGACGGCACCGCACTGACGGCCGACCGGATCGTCCTCGCCACTGGCGGCACCGCCCGCACCCTGCCGGTACCGGGCGCCGACGACCCCGCCGTGCACACCCTGCGTACCTGGGACCAGGCCGAACTCCTGCGCTCCCGGCTGATCCCGGGGGCCAGGATCGCCGTCGTCGGCGCCGGACTGATCGGCGCCGAGACCGCGGCGGTCGCCGCCGCACTGGGCTGCCGGGTCACCCTCATCGACCCGGTGCCCGTACCGCTGAGCGCCGTCGTCGGGCCCGACATCGCCGGTGCGTTGCGCGACCGGCACCGCGCCGAGGGCGTCGAACTCGTCACCGGCGGTGTGGAGCGCATCGACCGGGCGCCCGGCGCCGACGAGGTCACCGTCACCGTCGGCGGCCACGCCTCGCCGATCACCGCCGACACGGTCGTCGTCGGCATCGGGATCCGGCCGGACACCGCGCTCGCCGAGGCCGCCGGGCTCACCGTCGACAACGGCATCGTCGTGGACGCCGCCCGGCGCACCTCGCACCCGAGGGTCCACGCGGTCGGGGACGTCGCCCGCCGGGCCGACCACCCGGTGCGCCACGAGCACTGGGACGCCGCGCAGCGCGGCGGCCAGGCCGCGGCCGCCGGACTGCTGGGGACGGACGCGCCCGGCGAACCGGCCTCCTGGTTCTGGTCCGACCGCTACGGCAGCCGCCTGGAGGCGGTCGGCTCGATGGCCGACGCCGAGGAGACCGTACGCCGCGGCGATGCGGGGTCCGGCGCGTTCAGCGTGTTCGGGCTGCGGGCGGGACAGGTGGTCGCCGCCGCGGCGATCGACCGGCCCAAGGACATCAAGGCCGCCCAGCGGCTCATCGCCCGCGCCGTCGCCGTCCCCTCGCAACGGCTCGCCGACGAGTCCGTGGAGCTGCGCGGCCTGTTGCGCGGCTGACCCCGGTCACGACCGTTCCCCCGCTGTCCGGCAGCCGGCCGCGCTCCACCGCCGGTCCCGTGCCGCAGACCGGCACACCCGCTCCCCGCACCCGCCGCCGTGCGATGGGATAGCCGACGCAGCGCGGCCCTCAAGGAGGATCCATGAGCATCCACACCCAGGACTCCGTCGCCGCCCCCACCGGTGGTGCGGCGCTGGACGACATGCTGCTCCACTTCGAGGTGCAGCGCCTCTACACGCTGGAAGCCCGTCTGCTCGACCAGCACCGCTACGCCGACTGGCTGGAGCTGCTCGCCGACGACCTGCATTACTGGGCGCCGGTACGGACCAACCGGCTGAGGCGCCAGCAGTCGCTCGCCGACGGCGCCCCGGGCGAGGTCGCCGTCTTCGACGAGACCAAGGCGAGCCTCGCCTGGCGCATCCGGCGGTTCGACTCCGGCATGGCCTGGGCCGAGGACCCGCCGTCACGTACCCGGCACCTCATCACCAACATCGCCGTGAGCCCCGGTGACGAACCCGGCACGTACGTCGCCGAGTCCGACTTCCTGGTCTACCGCAACCGGCTGGAACGCGAGGTCGACGTGTACGCGGGCGGCCGCACGGACCTGCTGCGCCGAGGCGAGGACGGGGCGCTGCTGATCGCCCGCCGCCACATCCTCCTCGATCAGAACGTGCTGCTCGCCAAGAACATCAGCACGTTCCTCTGACCGCCCGCCCCTCCTTTCCTCTCCCTTCCTCGCCTTTTCTCCCGCACCCGTGGCAACGACCGCCCGCCCTTCCCACCCCGTACCAACCGGCAGGCCCGCCCCGCCGGTCCCGCATCCCCGTGGAGTTCCCGTGACGTCCGTCCGCGCGCACGACGCCGTACATCCCGAGATCACCGAGCACACCGTCCAGACGTCCCTGGGCACGATCTCGGTCAGTGAGGCCGGGCAGGGCCCCGTACTGGTCATGCTGCACGGCGGCGGCCCGGGCGCCGACGGTCTCGCCAACTACCGGCACAACCTCGCCGCGCTCGCCCCGCATCACCGGATCCTCCTGCCCGACCAGCCGGGCTTCGGCGGCAGCTACCGGCCGTCCGAGGAAGAGCTGGACGCCCGCTCCATCACCGAGATCACCGTGGACGCGCTCCTGCAGACCCTCGACGCCCTCGGCGTCGACCGGTTCCACCTGCTGGGCAACAGCCTCGGTGGCGCGGCCGCGATCGCCACCGCTCTCGCGGCGCCCGACCGGGTCGAGAAGCTGGTCCTGATGGCCCCCGGCGGCGGCTGGCTGCCGTTCGGCCCGACCCCCACCGAGGGCCAGAAGGCGATGTTCCGTTACTACAACGGCGAGGGCCCGACCCTGAAGAAGATGCGGGACTTCATCCGCGTCATGACGGCCGAACCCAAGCGCTGGGAGGACACCGTCCAGGCCCGGTACGAGGCATCCCTCGACGCGAGCCACATCGAGTTCTACCACCGCTACAACGCGGCCTTCGCCAAGCGGCACGGCATGGATCCGCTCTGGCGCGACGTGCACCGGATCAAGGCTCCGACGCTGCTGCTCTGGGGGCGGGACGACCGCACCATCACACTCGACGGCGCCCAGCTCATGCTCAAGCAGATCCGCGACGTCCAACTCCACGTGTTCGGCGGCTGCGGCCACTGGGTGCAACTGGAGCGACAGGCCGAGTTCGAGCGGCTCGTCACCGACTTCCTCCAGGAGCGCTGAGCCATGACCACCCCGGCACACTCCGCCACCACGGAACCGGCCGCCGGCTGGCTCGACGGCGATGTCGCCCTGATCACCGGCGGCGCCAGCGGCCTCGGGCGGGCCGTCGCACTGCGCTACCTCGCCGAGGGCGCCCGCGTCGCGGTCCTCGACCGGGACGCCGAGCAGCTGACGGCCCTGGCCGGGGCCGCGGGAGAGCACGCGGACCGGGTGCTCGCCGTCACCGGTGACGTACGCTCGACGCAGGACCTGCACGCGGCGGTCGCCGCCACCGTCGAGCGGTTCGGAAAGCTCGACGTCCTGGTTCCCAACGCCGGGATCTGGGACTATCACCGCAGTCTCACCCGGCTCACCGGCGAGGAGCTGGCAGAGGCGTTCGACGAAGTCTTCGCCGTCAACGTCAAGGGCTATCTGCTCGCCGTGGAGGCGGCTTGGCGCGAGCTGGTCGCGACCCGGGGGAGCATCGTCATGACCCTGTCCAACTCGTCCTTCCACACCAACGGCGGCGGCCCCGTCTACACGGCGAGCAAGCACGCCTGCCTCGGTCTGGTCCGGGAGTTCGCGTACGAACTCGCCCCCAAGGTCCGGGTCAACGGTGTCGCCTGTGGCGGCATGCGCACGCAGCTTCGGGGCCCGGAGAGCCTCGGTCTCGACGAGCGCAGGATCGAGGACTCGTTCGCCCGTGCCGAGGCCGCGGGCGAACGCCCGCACGTGCCGCTGTACGAGGCGAGCGTGGAGCCGGAGGACTTCACCGGGACGTACGTCCTCCTGGCTTCCCGCCGCAACAGTGGCAACATCACAGGGGCCGTGGTCCCCGTGGACGGCGGCATCGCCGTACGCGGCTTCCGCACCGCGGCCGGCGGCGCCGGTCTCTGACCGGCCGCCGCCACGCTCCACCCCCGCCGTCACAGCTCTCCCCGTCTCCCCACCGCCACAGCCGACAGCCACCGAAGGAGCCGCTCGGGTCATGGTCGACATCAGTCCCGCTGCCGCCGTGCAGCGCAGAGCGCGGTACGACTCAGCCGCCCCGGCCCTCGTCTACGAGGGCCGGACCATCACGGCGGGCACCCTCGCCGCGACCACGGGCAGGCTCGCCGCCGGGCTCGCCGCCCTCGGCGTGCGGCGTGGCGACCGGGTGGCGTTCCTGGGTCTCAACAGCGCCACCCTGCTGGAGACGCTGCTGGCCGCCAGTCACCTCGGCGCGGTGTTCGTGCCGGTCAACCACCGGCTGGCCGCCGACGAGGTACGGCACATCCTGGCCGACTCGGGTACGCACACGCTGATCGCCGAGGAGGGCCACCGGTCCCTGGCCGAGTCGATCCTCTCCGAGGTCCCGGTCCGCCGATCGGTCCTCGTGGACACCGACCCGTCCTGCCCCGCGGCCCCCGCACCGCCCGCGGTGTGGACCCCGCTGTCCGAGGTGCTCTCCACCGACACCAACCCGCAGACCGCCATACCGGTCCAGGAGGACGACCTGGCCGCGCTGATGTACACGTCGGGGACCACCGGCCGGCCCAAGGGGGTCATGCTCACCCACGGCAATCTCTGGTGGAACGCGGTGAACGTCGACACCATGGTCGACACCCGGCCCGACGACGTGAATCTGGCCGTGGCACCGCTCTTCCACATAGGCGGACTCAATGCCCTCACGCTGCGCACGCTGACCCGCGGCGGTGTCGTCGTCGTGCGCCGCCACTTCGATCCCGAGCAGTGCCTGGACGATCTGGTTGCGCACCGGGTCACCAGCATCTTCGCGGTTCCGGCGATGTTCTCGGCGCTGACCCGCGCACCGGGCTTCGCAGAGGCGGACCTGTCCGCGCTGCGCGCGGTGATCGTGGCGGGCGCAGCCGTGCCCCCTCAGCTCATCCGGGGCTACGCGGAGTCGCACGGGGTGCTGCTGCAGCAGGCATGGGGACTGACCGAGACGGCACCGTTCGCCACGTACCTGCCCGCCGCGCTCACGCTGGAGAAGACCGGGTCGGCCGGCCTGCCCATGCCGTACACCGAGGTCTGCCTGATGGTCCCGGGCCGGGGCACCGTCATCGAGGAGCCGCATGTACGCGGCGAGATCTGCGTGCGCGGCCCGAACGTCGTGGCCGGCTACTGGAACAACCAGCAGGCGACCCGGGAGGCGTTCGACGACGCGGGCTGGTTCCACAGCGGCGATGTCGGATACCGCGACGAGGACGGTCACTACTACGTCGTCGACCGGCTCAAGGACATGATCATCAGCGGTGGCGAGAACGTCTACCCCGCCGAGGTCGAGCGGGTGCTGAGCGCCTTCCCCGGAGTCCACGAGGCGGCGGTCGTCGGCATCCCCCACCCGAAGTGGGGCGAGACCGTCGTCGCCGTCCTCACCTGCGAGCCGGGGGTCGAGCCGACCCTCCAGGAGGTGCGCGACTTCGGGTCCGGCCGGCTCGCCCGCTACAAGCTGCCCACCCGCGTGGTCCTCGCTCCCGAACTGCCGCGCAACGCAAGCGGCAAGCTGGTCAAAGGCCGGGTGCGGGACCTCGTCACCCACGAGGCCGAGCCGACCACCGGCTGACCGACACGCACCTATCGGCCCGGCCCCCTCCACCACCGGGCCGCCCGTCCCCTCCGACCGGGGGCCTTCATCCTCCGGCCGGGGACGGGCGGGCATACCGGCCCCGGGCCGTCGCGCTTCACGGCCCGGGCCGTCGACGATCCGACCTCGGGCCGTCGCGCTTCCCGGTCCACCGCATGCCGGGTTCCCCCACCACGAAGGGTCGCCGCCCATGACGCTCACCACCGCCGGCCACCTCCCGCTGCCCGTCCCGACGCTCCCCGGCCACGTCTCCGGATGGGACCTGCGCCCTGCCGGGTCCAGTCCCACCGCAGGGGCCACCGCCCCCTTCGGCGCTGCTCCGGCGGGCGCCGTCCGCACCTACACGGCGAGCACCGGGCACGACGGCCGGCCGGGCGCCCGCGTGACGATCCACCGGGTGCTGCACCATCCGCTGCGCGGCTGCTACCCGGTCGGCGCACACGATCTGCTGCTGGAGCTGGACGTCACGCAGACCGCGTCGGCCGACGGCGGCCAGGACACCGCCGGGCTGCTCCACTCCCTGGTCGCGGCCCTCTTCACGGCCGATCCGTCCTGCCGCCGCATCACAGCGGCCCCGGCCGTCGAGGACACCGCCGCCCAGGAGCGGTACGCCGCCGGAGGCTTCCGCCCGGTGGCCGAGGCCGATGTGCGCGAAGGGACCGTCATGCTGATGGTGGCCGAGCCCGCGCAGATCACCACCATCGCCACGGCTCTGTCCGCCATGCCGCACTGACGTGCCGTAGCGGCAACCCGCCACCCGAAAGGTGCGGCGCAGCCCGCCTGCCGCAGGCGCTGGCGGACATCCGGCATCGGGGTACAGGTCGGTCTCGTCGCATGTTTCGGGTTGCCCGGCCCCGTGCGTGCTTCTCGCGCTCCCCGTAGAGGGCGGGGATGGCGCCCAGCGCGTGCCGCCCGGCCCGATCCGGCCGTCTGGGAGGGCGAGGCCGACCTCGGGGGATCGGCCACTTCCGCTGCCGAGATCACGCGAGGCACGTCGAGGAGACGGCCAAGGACACCTGGGACGTGGACCGCGCCACAGGCCCCGCCCGGCCGGCGACCGTCCGGTCCCGGGCTACGCGCTGAGCGGGGCCGTCCGCGCGCACCCGGCCACGTGCCCGGACGGCGCCGTCGCTCGCGCGGCCGGGGCGGCACGCCCACGCCCGGCCGGGGCGCGGGCCTCGTCGTACCGGTGCAGCAACAGCCGGGCCAACTCATCCGCCGGGCCCAGGACTTCGGCCAGCACGTCCGCCCCGGCCGCGCCCGCCGCTATCCGGTCGGGGAGTCGGCCGGGGGCGATGACGTACGGGGCCACCGCCACCCGCCGCACCCCCTCGACCCGCAGGGCCCGCAGCGCGTCCTCGGTGCGGGGGAACCCTGCGGGAGATGCGGCGGAGGCGAACGCAGGCCGCACGGCGCACCAACCGGTGTGCCGCAGCTCCCGCGCGATTTCAGCGATCACTGCGATCGCCTCCGGGTCCGTGGAGCCCGCCGAGGCCAGGACGAGACCGGTCGAGGCACGGTCGCCGGGGTGGACTCCGGCCTCGTGCAGTCGTCGTTCCAGCGCCGCGTTCAGCAGCGGCGACGGCCCGAGCACGTCGGCCTGGCGGACGCGCAGCCGGGGCAGCCGGGTCCGGGCCTCGCGCAGCACCGTGGGGATGTCGGACTTGGCGTGGAAGGCCCGGGTCAGCAGCAGCGGCAGCGCGATGACGTCGGCCGTGTCATCGGCGCGGCCGGCGCCCTGTGCCGCGAGGCGTTCCAACACCCTCGGTACGGAAGGGGCGTTGAAGTCCAGGAAGCCGGTCTCCACGCGCAGCCCCGGCCGCAGCGACCGCACCCGCGCGGTGAGCGCGTGCACGGTCGCCGCGTGCCGCGGGTCGCGGCTGCCGTGGGCGATGACGAGGAGGACCGGGGCGGGCATGGCGTGGCTCAGTTCTCGACGAGGAGACCGCGGCTGCGCAGCACCCACCGCTCCAGCGGACTGAAGATCAGCAGGTCGATCGCGATGCCGACGAACAGGATCAGGACGATGGAGAGGAAGATGCCGGGCATGTCCGCGTTGTTGCGGCCGTTCTCCAGCAACTGCCCCAGCCCCAGCCCCAGATCGGGCGAGGAAGCGATGATCTCGGCGGCCATCAGCGAGCGCCAGGAGAACGCCCAGCCCTGCTTGAGACCGGCCAGATAACCCGGCAGAGCGGCGGGCAGCACGATGTGCCGGGTCCCGCGCAACCCCGTCGCGCCGAGCGTGCGGCCCGCCCTGAGGAACAGCGGTGGCACCTGGTCGACGCCCGACACCAGACCGTTGGCGACCGAGGGCACCGCACCCAGCAGGATCACCGCGTACATCATCCGGTCGTTCAGGCCGAGCCAGATCACGGCGGGCGCCACCCAGGCGACCGACGGCAGGGACTGCAGCCCGGACAGGATCGGGCCGATCGCCGCCCGTACGGTCTTCACCCGGGCCACCAGCAGCCCCAGCGGCGTACCGATCGCCACGGCCAGCAGGAAGCCGAGCAGACCGCGCGAGACGCTGGTCCAGATGACGTCCAGGAGGGTTCCCCGGAGCCACATGTCGGTCGCGCTCCGCCACACCGCGGCCGGGGACGGCAGCTTGTAGTCGTCGGTGACGTGGGCCCGGACGAGGAGGTGCCAGACGACGAGCACCAGGCCCACCGCCAGCAGCGGCGGCAGCGCCTTGCGTAGCAGCACCTCGCGCACCGGGGTGCGGCGCGCCTGTACGGCGTCCAGGGCGTCGAGTCCGGCCTCCAGGCCCGCCGCCAGGTCGTCGGGCCCGGTGTCAGTGCCGGCCATGGCGGCGGATCTCCCCACGCAGTTGTTCGGTGATCTCGACGGACAGTTCCGCGACCGCGTTGTCCTCGATCCGGCGCGGCTGCTCGATACCGACGGTCCACTCGCGGGCGATCCGGCCGGGGCGGGACGACAGCAGGACGACCCGCTGGGCGAGCCGCACCGCCTCGCGCACGTTGTGCGTGACGAAGAGGACCGAGACGTTCGTCTCCCGCCAGATCCGGGTCAGTTCGTCGTGCAGCACGTCCCGGGTGATGGCGTCGAGTGCGGCGAACGGCTCGTCCATCAGCAACAGTTGGCTGTCCTGGGCGAGGGCGCGGGCCATCGCCACGCGCTGCCGCATGCCGCCCGAGAGCTCGTGCACGCGCTTCTTGTACGCCCCGCCGAGCCGGACGAGTCCGAGCAGCCGCTCCGCCTCCGACCGCCGCTGGGGCCTGGGCACGCCGCGCAGCCGCAGCGCCAGTTCGACGTTGCGGCCCGCGGTCAGCCACGGGAACAGCGCGTGTTCCTGGAACATCAGGGCCGGCCGCCCGCCGGGCGTCTCGATGACCCCGGTCGTCGGGCGGTCGAGCCCGGCCACCAGGTTGAGCAGCGTCGACTTTCCGCACCCGGAGGCCCCCAGGAGGGTGACGAACTCGCCGGGCGCGACATCGAGCGAGATGTCGTCCAGGACGAGTTGCGGTCCCTCCGGTCCGCCGAAGGACTTGGAGACGTGCGAGATACGGGCGGCGTGCCCGACCGCAGCACGGTCCTCGGCCCTGGTGAGCGTGGTCGCCATGGTCGTCACCTCCTGGGGATCTGAATCCGGGTCCCGGGTCCCGGGTCCCGGGTCCCGGATTCGGGTTCGGGCGGAGCTAGTTGACGCCGAGACCGGCGTCGGAGACCTCGGGTCTGCCCGCGGCCTTCAGGACTTTGTTCAGCGGCTTCAGGTCGTAGATGCCGTTCAGGTCGGGCTTCTCCAGCAGTCCGGCCTTCACCGCGTGCCGCGCCTGCGCGTCGAGCGTTGCGGCCAGCGGGTCGTCGGTGATCCGGATGGACTTCCACGCCGGGTCGAGGATCTCGGCGGGCAGCGCCTTGCCGGTGAGCTTCTTCAGCGCGGCGTTCGCGGACGCCTTCGCCTCGTCCGGGTCGGCGTTGATCCACTCGTTGGTCCTCACCGAGCCGCGCAGCACCGCCTCGACGACGTCCGGGTGTTCACTCAGGAACTTCTGCGACACGATGATGTTGGTGATCACGAACGTGTCGCCCGGCCACAGCGACGACTCGTCGAGCAGTTCTCTCGCGCCCTCGGCGACCAGCTTGGACGCGGTGGGCTCGGGGACCCAGGCGCCGTCGACCGAACCGGACGTGAAGGCGTCCGGGGTCACCTTGTTGTCCGTGCGGACCACGGACACGTCGCCCTTGCCGCTCTGGGCGTCGACCTTCCAGCCCTTCCCGGAGATCCAGTTGAGGAAGGCCACGTCCTGGGTATTGCCGAGCTGCGGGGTGGCGATCCTCTTGCCCTTGAGGTCGTCCAGGGTCTTGATCTTCTTCGGGTCGACGACCAGCTTGACCCCGCCGGAGGCCGAACCGCCGATGATCCGCAGGGACTTGCCCTTGGACCTGGTGTATCCGTTGATGGACGGCGAGGGACCGATGAAGCCGATGTCGATCGATTCGGCGTTCAGCGCCTCGATCTCGGACGGGCCCGCGTTGAACTGCGAGGTCTTGAGCGCGGTGCCGCCCAGTTCCTTCTGGAACAGGCCCTCCTGGTCGCCCACCAGGGCGGTGGCGTGTGTGAGGTTGGGGAAGTAGCCGATCCGTACGGTGTCCACGGAGAGCTTCTTCGCGCCTGCGGCGACGCCCGGCTTCGTCCCGTCGTCCTTCGCCTGGGAGCCGTAGCCGCAGGCGGTGAGCGCCACGGCGAGCAGCGGGAGGGCGGCGACGGCGGCCTGGCGGCGGCGCGCGGTGGTACGGAGGGCAGGCACGGGAGGTGTTTCCTCTCGTCGGCCCGGCGCTCACGTCCCTCGGAATCCACGGGGACGCGGCCGGGAGTCGGCAGGTCTTCGTCTGAACCGGCAAAACCGGGTGAATCGGATGAATCTGATGAATCGACCGTACGCGCGGACGAACCGGCCGTGCGGTCGGTGCGCGCGGCGGCGCGAGCGGTGCGTGTACGTCATCGGGCACATCACGCACACCGCTCGCACCGCGCACATCGTGCGACCCCGCCCTGACCGCTGCCGAGGGCGCCGCTGCCGACACGGCCGCCCTCCTTCGCGAACGTGGAGTAGACGTCCGCGAACGTGGCGCGGACAGCCGCGGACGCGAGATGCAGGTCGCCGGACGTGGCGTGGACGTCGATACCCATCAGAAGTCCCATTCGGCGTCGGCGGTGTCCTCGGCCCCGTCGCCGGACGCGGCGGCGAACGAGGTGCCGGCCATCCCGGCCGTCAGCGTCGTACCGTCCGCCGGGTCGATCAGCAGGAAGGAGCCGGTGCGCCGGGAGTCCGCGTACGCGTCGAGGGCGAGCGGCTGCGCCGTGCGGATCACCACCCGGCCGATGTCGTTGGCGACGAGGCGGCCCGGCGCCGGGTGCTGGGAGAGGTCGTCCAGGGTCAGCCGCGAGGGGATGTCCTTGACGATCGCCTTCACCGTGCGGGTGGTGTGCTTGAGCAGCACCCGCTGTCCGACGACGAGCGGCTGGTCGGCGACGTGGCAGACGGTCGCCTCGACGTCCTGGGTCACCGCCGGGGCGTCGGCGACCGGCGCGATCAGGTCGCCGCGCGAGATGTCGATGTCGTCGGCCAGCCGCAGTGTCACGGACTGAGGCGCCCAGGCGACGTCCACGCTCTCACCGAGCGCGTCGATGGCGCTGACGGTCGACGTACGGCCCGAGGGCAGCACGGTCACGGCCTCGCCGACCCGGAACGCGCCCGCCGCTATCCGGCCCGCGTAGCCCCGGTAGTCGGGGTGCTCGGCGGTCTGCGGCCGGATGACGTACTGCACCGGGAAGCGGGCGTGGCAGGCGGTGAGGTCGTGGCTGACCGGCACCGTCTCCAGGTGCTCCAGCACGGTCGGCCCGCCGTACCAGTCCATGTGCGCGGACGGCTCCACCACGTTGTCACCGGCCAGCGCCGAGATCGGGATCGCGGTGATCTCCGGCACGCCCAGCGACGCGGCGTAGGCGGTGAACTTCTCGGCGATCGTGGCGAACACCGGTTCCGCGTAGTCGACCAGGTCCATCTTGTTGACGGCCAGCACCACGTGCGGCACGCGCAGCAGCGCGGCGACCGCGGCGTGCCGGCGGGTCTGCTCGACGACCCCGTTGCGGGCGTCGACCAGCACGACGGCGAGTTCGGCCGTCGAGGCGCCCGTCACCATGTTCCGGGTGTACTGCACATGCCCCGGGGTGTCGGCCAGGACGAACCGGCGGCGCGGCGTCGCGAAGTAGCGGTACGCCACGTCGATGGTGATGCCCTGCTCGCGCTCGGCCCGCAGCCCGTCGGTCAGCAGCGCCAGGTCGGGGGCCTGCTGGCCGCGGTTGCGGGAGGCGTGCTCGACGGCCTCGAGCTGGTCGGCCAGGACCGACTTGGAGTCGTGCAGCAGACGCCCCACGAGGGTGGACTTGCCGTCGTCGACGGACCCGGCGGTGGCGAACCGCAGCAGGGTGGTGGCCGACAGCCGCTCCGTGCTCCGGGTGGATGTGGTCGTGGTCATCTCAGAAGTACCCCTCGCGCTTGCGGTCTTCCATCGCGGCCTCGGACAGCTTGTCGTCGGCGCGCGTCGCGCCCCGCTCGGTGAGCCGGGAGGCGGCGATCTCGGCGATCACGGCGTCGAGCGTGGTGGCGTCGGAGTCGATCGCGCCGGTGCACGACATGTCGCCGACCGTGCGGTAGCGGACCCGGCGGGTCTCGACTCGCTCCCCCTCCTCGGGGCCGCCCCAGTCGCCCTCGGTCAGCCACATCCCGGAACGGCTGAAGACCTCGCGCTCATGGGCGAAGTAGATCTCCGGCAGCTCGATGCCCTCCCGGGCGATGTACTGCCAGACGTCCAGCTCGGTCCAGTTGGAGAGCGGGAAGACCCGGACGTGTTCGCCGGGGGCGTGCCGGCCGTTGTACAGCTGCCACAGCTCGGGGCGCTGGCGGCGCGGGTCCCACTGGGAGAACTCGTCGCGCAGCGAGAACACCCGCTCCTTGGCGCGCGCCTTCTCCTCGTCGCGGCGCCCGCCGCCGAACACCGCGTCGAAACGGTTCTGCTGAATGGCGTCGGTCAGCGGCACCGTCTGGAGCGGGTTGCGGGTGCCGTCCGGTCGTTCGCGGAGCGTCCCCGCGTCGATGTACTCCTGCACCGAGGCGACGTGCAGCCGCAGCCCGTGCCGGGCCACGGTGCGGTCGCGGTACTCCAGCACCTCGGGGAAGTTGTGCCCGGTGTCGACGTGCAGCAGCGCGAACGGCACCGGCGCCGGCGTGAACGCCTTGAGCGCCAGGTGCAGCATCACGATGGAGTCCTTGCCACCGGAGAACAGGACCACCGGTCGCTCGAACTCGCCCGCCACCTCGCGGAAGATGTGCACTGCCTCCGACTCCAGGGAGTCCAGGTGACTGACTGCGTACGGGCTGTCGGTGCCCTCCGACACGTTCGCGACGGCTCTCATGCCGCACCCCTCTCGCTCAGCAGCGCGTACAGCTCCGCCGCCGACTCCTGCACGGTCTGCCGGTGCGACTCGATCCTCAGGTCCGGCGCCTCGGGCTCCTCGTAGGGGTCGTCGACGCCGGTCAGCCCGCTGATCTCGCCCGCGGCCTGTTGGGCGTAGAGCCCCTTCACGTCGCGCTCCGAGCAGACCTCGACCGGCGTGGCGACGTGCACCTCCAGATACGGGGTGCCCTCCGCCTGGTGGCGCTTTCGCACCGCGTCGCGGCTGTCCGCGTACGGGGCGATGACCGGGACCAGTACCTTGACCCCGTTGGCCGCCAGCAGCTCCGCGACGAAACCGATCCGCTGCACGTTGGTGTGGCGGTCCTCGCGGGAGAAACCGAGACCGGCGGAGAGGAACTCCCGGATCTCGTCGCCGTCGAGGACCTCCACGCGGTGGCCCTCGCCGCGCAGCCGCCCGGCGAGCTCGTACGCGATGGTGGTCTTGCCCGCGCTCGGCAGACCGGTGAGCCAGATGGTGGCTCCCGTCTCCGTCACGCTCATCGAAGTCTCCCGATCAGTCGTCATCAGTCGTCCCACAGCCGGCCGTCCCGCGGCCGTCGTCCGTCGTCCCTCGGCGGGCTGTTCGCCGGCCGTCATCAGTCGTGCAGTCCGCACTCGGTCTTGCCCCGGCCGGCCCAGCGTCCGGCGCGGGCGTCCTCGCCCGCCGGCACCCTGCGCGTGCAGGGTGCGCAGCCGACGGAGGCGTAGCCGTCCCTCAGCAGCGGGTTGGTGAGGACGCCGTGCTCCACCACGTAGGCGTCCACGTCGTTCTGCGTCCAGCGGGCGATCGGGGAGATCTTGACCTTGCGCCGCTTCTCGTCCCAGCCGACCACCGGAGTGTTCGCCCGGGTGGGGGACTCGTCGCGGCGCAGCCCCGTCGCCCAGGCCGTGTACCCGGTCAGGCCCTCCTGGAGGGGCTGGACCTTCCGCAGCCGGCAGCACAGGTCGGGGTCGCGGTCGTGCAGCCCCGGCCCGTACGCGGCGTCCTGCTCGGCCACCGTCTGCCGCGGGGTGAGCGTGACGACGTTGACGTCCATCACCGCCTCGACCGCGTCGCGGGTGCCGATCGTCTCGGGGAAGTGATAGCCCGTGTCGAGGAACACCACGTCGACGCCGGGGCGGACGCGCGAGGCGAGGTGGGCGACGACCGCGTCCTCCATCGAGGAGGTGACGCAGAACTTCTCGCCGAAGGTGTCGGCGGCCCACTTCAGGATCTCCTGCGCGGAGGCGTCCTCCAGCTCCCGGCCCGCCCGCTCGGCCAGGGCCCTGAGACCGTCGGTCCCGGCGTCCTGGTTCCCGATGTCACCGTTCCCGATGTGCTCGCCGTCCTCGGCCGTGCGGACGCCGTCGGTCTTGAGGAGACCGTCGGACGCGACGCGAGCGTCCTGCTGATCTTTCGTCATGTCCCGTCCTCTTCACCGTCATTGCTTCGCAGCCCCCGGGTCAGCAGACCCAGGAACCTGAGCTGGAAAGCGCGGTTGCAGGAGGCGCATTCCCAGGCGCCGTGTCCGCTCTCGTGCGGGCGCAGGTCCTCGTCGCCGCAGTACGGGCAGTGGAACGGCACGGCACGCCCGCTCATGACAGCGACTCCGCGCTCGCTCGCGCCGCCCAGGTCGCGAACCGCTCGCCTTCCTCGCGCTCCTCCTGGAAACGGACGAGCACGCGCTCGACGTAGTCAGGCAGTTCGGCCGAAGTGACCTTCAGGCCGCGGACCTTGCGGCCGAACCCGGCCTCCAGGCCGAGGGCGCCGCCGAGGTGGACCTGGTAGCCCTCCACCTGGTTGCCGTCGGCGTCCAGGACCAACTGGCCCTTGAGGCCGATGTCCGCGGTCTGGATGCGGGCGCAGGCGTTGGGGCAGCCGTTGAGGTTGATGGTGAGCGGTTCGTCGAAGTCCGGGAGCCTGCGCTCCAGTTCGTCGATCAGCGAGGCGCCGCGCGCCTTCGTCTCGACGATCGCCAGCTTGCAGAACTCGATGCCGGTGCAGGCCATCGTGCCGCGCCGGAACGGCGACGGCCTCACCTGGAAGTCCAGCGCCTCCAGTCCGGCGACCAGCGAGTCCACCCGGTCCTCTGCCACGTCGAGGACGAGCATCTTCTGCTCGACGGTGGTGCGCAGCCGGTCCGAGCCGTGCGCGGCAGCCAGGTCGGCGATCTTGGCCAGCGTGGAGCCGTCCACGCGGCCGACCCGGGGGGCGAAGCCGACGTAGAAGCGGCCGTCCCGCTGCCGGTGCACACCGATGTGGTCGCGCCAGCGCCTGCTGGGCTGCTCGGGCGCGGGCCCGTCGATCAACGGGCGCTTCAGGTACTCGTCCTCCAGCACCTGACGGAACTTCGCGGGGCCCCAGTCGGCCACCAGGAATTTCAGCCGGGCGCGGTTGCGCAGCCGCCGGTAGCCGTAGTCGCGGAAGATGCCGACGACCCCGGCCCAGACGTCGGGGACCTCGTCCAGCGGCACCCAGGCGCCCAGCCGTTCGGCGAGCCGCGGGTTGGTGGAGAGTCCGCCGCCGACCCACACGTCGAAGCCCGGGCCGTGCTCGGGATGGACCACACCGACGAACGCGATGTCGTTGATCTCGTGCACCACGTCCTGCACCGGCGAACCGGAGACCGCGGTCTTGAACTTGCGCGGCAGGTTGGAGAATTCCTTGTCGCCGATGTAGCGGTCGTGGATCTCCTCGACCGCCGGGGTGCCGTCGACGATCTCGTCGTCGGCGATGCCCGCCACGGGAGAACCGATGATCACGCGGGGGCAGTCGCCGCACGCCTCGGTGGTGGAGAGCCCGACGGCCTCCAGCTTCTCCCAGATCGCCGGGACGTCCTCGATGCGGATCCAGTGCAGCTGGATGTTCTGCCGGTCGGTGATGTCCGCGGTGCCGCGGGCGTATTCCCGCGAGACCTCACCGATCACCCGCAGCTGCGCGGTGGTCAGCCGGCCGCCGTCGATCCTGACCCGCAGCATGAAGTACCGGTCGTCCAGCTCCTCCGGCTTCAGGATCGCGGTCTTGCCGCCGTCGATCCCGGGCTTGCGCTGGGTGTACAGGCCCCACCAACGCATGCGCCCGCGCAGGTCGTCGGGGTCGATCGAGTCGAACCCGCGCTTGGCATAGATCGTCTCAATGCGTGTCCGCACATGGAGACCGTCGTCGTCCTTCTTGAACTGCTCGTTGCCGTTGAGCGGAGTGTGGTGCCCCACGGCCCACTGACCCTCGCCACGGTGGCGTCCGGCCTTGCGGCGGGGCGTGGTGGTCGCGGGCTGATCCGGGGTGGCGGCCATGACAAATACGTCCTTCGGGACAGCAGGAGGGCGGCTCTGACCTGCACACTCGCATCGAGGCGCGGCGGTGCGCGGGGGATCGCAGAGGGGAAGAAAAAGGGGAAGAACGGGAGAGCGCGGCGGTGCTGGGACTCTCAGCTCACCGGACAGATGGCGCTGGACATACGGCCCAGGTCGACGTGGCGTCGACTCACCAGGGCGATTCCAGATCCGGGCATGACGGCAGCCTGGCACGCCTCGCTCCGGCCAGTCCACTACCGTCCATGATGCGGACCAAAAAGTTCTGCTATGCGAGATGGTGCGCCTTGCGCCACTCCGCACGCGCGAGGTGTTACGGCCATGACTGGCCCCGACGCCCACCCCTGCGGGCCCGTGCCGTCGTGCCACCGCCCCGCCACCGATTCCGTCGAAGCTCTCAGCGCTCCGCGCCCGGCCACGGGCCGGGAGTGTCCACCACGGGTTCCAGGTCCACCTTCGTGTCGAAGAGCCGGAATCCCCGCCGCAGGTAGTTGTCCATGGCGTGCGGACCGTCCTTGGAACAGGTGTGCAGCCACACCCGCTTCGTCGGAGTCCGCTCGGGCCAGCGCTCCGCCAGGTCCCAGGCGCGGGCGACCCCGTAGGAGAGCAGGTGACCGCCGATCCGGCGCCCCCGGAAGGCGGGTATCAGCCCGAAGTACATGATCTCGACCACGCCGTCGTCCTGCGGGTCCAGCTCGATGTACCCGGCGGGGGTCCCGTTCTCGTACGCCACCCAGGTCTCCGCCCCGGGACGCTCCAGGGCCTCCTGCCACTGCGCGTACGTCATCGGCAGCCGGTCCGTCCACTGGATGTCGCCGCCGACCGCCGTGTACAGGAACCGGCTGAACTCGGGCAGCGGCAGCTCGGACCGCACGATCCGCACGTCGCCCTCGGGGAGCGCGGCGGGGCGCAGATCGTCCGGGGAGGTCTGCTCCAGGGACCAGATGGTGACCTCGGCGGTGGCGGGAGAGCCATCGGCGCCGGGGGAGACGCCGGAGCCGGCGGGGTCGTCGGAGGCGGCGGTGCGTGCGGGGTTGTTCATCTGATTCCTCCGTGGATACTCCGCCCTTCAGGGCGGAGAGGAAACGGACTCCTGTGGAGCAGGGCAAGGGCTGCGATTCGCCGCCAGGGGCGGATCGTAGTGCTCTGACCAGCAGGTTTGATCTTCACGTGTGGGTGCATTAGTTTGTGAGCGTGACCGTGAGCCGTGTGAAGCGGGCGTTCAAGTACCGCTTCTGTCCGACCGATGCGCAGGCAGCGGAGCTGTCGCGCACGTTCGGGTGTGTGCGGAAGGTCTACAACCTGGCGCTCGCGGCCCGCACGGAGGCGTGGACACGGCAGGAGCGGATCAATTACAACCAGACCTCGGCCCTGCTGACGGCGTGGAAGAAAACCGAGGAACTGGCCTTCCTCAACGACGTGTCGTCGGTGCCGTTGCAGCAGACGCTGCGGCACTTGCAGACCGCGTTCACCAACTTCTTCGCCAAGCGGGCCAAGTACCCGCGCTTCAAATCCCGCAAGAAGTCCCGCAAGTCCGCCGAGTACACCACCAGCGGTTTCCGCTTCCGGGACGGCAGGCTGACCCTGGCGAAGATGGCCGAGCCGCTGGACATCGTGTGGTCGCGCCCGCTCCCGGAAGGGGCGAAGCCGTCCACCGTGACGGTCTCCCAGGACAGCGCCGGCCGCTGGTTCGTCTCCATGCTGTGCGACGACCCCACCGTCAAGCCGCTCCCCGCCACGGATGCGGCGGTCGGTGTCGATGTCGGTCTGGACCACCTCCTGACGCTTTCCACCGGTGAGAAGATCGCCAACCCGAGG